>DAIMMU010000272.1:0-1823 GCA_036720515.1 Sedimentibacter sp. | reverse complement strand
TCGGTAAAGGCGGGCGTTGGGAAACGGTCGCTTTTTTTGTCAAGTTTTTAGCACAGTGAACTACCCACCCGCGCCACAGGCGATGGGTTGGGCTTCTGACTTCATAGACTTGTGCTTCTTTACAGAAGTCTTATTTGAGTCTCCATCAGTGTACTCGACCGTCCCAGCCGAGATATTTTTCAAACCTTCTTTTAGGATATTTCTACTTGCATTTATATTATTTGCCATGCTTTTTGTATCTAAGTTTTCTTTTTTTTCTTTACCCCACAAAATTCATAATAATGATTTCTGCAATAACCTTTAGCACTATGTTTTTTACTACAGCCATCTACATTACAGGTGCGAATTTCTGATAATAAATTTTCATATTCTATTTGTTTTAAATATCTATCGTATTTTCTTTGTAAGTGAATATTAGAATCTTTGTAAATCCATTTTAAAAACGTTCTTGCAGGTTTTTTATTCAACTCTAACATCCGGATACTGTTATTCCTTTCAGGATGTCTTGCCCTTATGTAACAGTTTATATTAAACTCTTCTTTTAGTATTTCGGATAATGAATTACAAAAATTTAATGTAGAAACTATAGATATTGCTTTTTCACCAACCCAACCATCTCCATCAAAATACCCACGAACAAAGTGTCTTACTAAGTGTTTCGGAACTTGTTCTTCAGAAGGAAACATTAAAGAATATGTTTTAGCTTTATCACAACCTAATTCAACTAATTTTTGACTAATATGCTTATTCGCAATTACTAATCGGTATTGATTGGTAGAGTTTGTAATTTTAATTTTAACATACTGTAAAGGCTTACTTGGCTGTAAAAGATTATTTAATATTTCCAATATTTCTTTGTCATCTTCCTTTAAAGACAGGTTCACCGAATTTCTGTCTGTATTGTTATATCCATCCGCATAAAGGAAACCTAAGAAATATGCTTTTTCTTCTGTATCAATTACATCAAAGAAGTCTTCTTGTATCGGATATTTTCTTTTTAATTCAGATGCAGATTTAGCATCATAACCGTTTCTTCTTAATAATGCATTTATAGCAACCTGTGATATTGGAAAATATTTTGACAACTGGTTTCCCGAATAATTCCCTGTTTCATACATCCTAAAAAGCTCGCTTTTTTCTTGATGAGATAATCTTCTTTGTTTAATTTTCATTTCATGTAAGTTTTAATATTATATTTATATTTACATCAATAATCATGCCAAAATAGTGTTTTATGTAAATTTGTCATATTATACCGTTCAACATATTGTAAAAGTTTCCGTCTTCGGGTAAAAAACTTTCACAATATGTCTCACTACATCAGTACAAATCGTTCAAAACATTGTCTTAAATGTCATCTCATTTTAGTTACTAAGTATCGTAGAAATATCTTAGTTGGTCAGTTAAATGATGATTTAAAAGATATTTTCACATCTATTGCAAACAATTCAGATTTTGAAATAGAAGTAATGGAGTCAGATATTAACCACGTTCATTTTTTAATTCGTTACATACCACGTTTATCCATTTCACAATTAGTTCGTAGGTTAAAACAAGAATCTACTCGTCAGTTATGGTTACTACATTCTACCACACTTCGTCAGTATTATTGGTATCGTAAAATCTTGTGGTCGGATGGCTTCTTCGTTTGTTCAATAGGTGAAGCATCACCAGAAACCATACGTCAATACATTTTAACACAAGGATAGTGCTTGTCGCTTACATCCCACTCACATCAAAGCTGATGAGTGGGTTTTACGCTCCTATTTATAAAATAACGTGAGTAACATAAGACGTTGTTAAATGTCCTGCTCTGTTCAGCA
>DAIMMU010000068.1:0-13490 GCA_036720515.1 Sedimentibacter sp. | reverse complement strand
ATTTCCGGTGCAAAATATGCTTTTCTGTTTAAACTATTTACAATTATGTCTTTGTAATTTACGGAACCGTCCCCGTTAAATATCACAGGCTCCTTATAATCATTTAATATTTCAATCAAATCATCAATATTGCAAGGAAACTGTTTCATCACTTCTTTACATTCTCCGTTTACCCATTTATAAATGCCGGTATATATTCTTCCTGCTTTGGCGTCCATTACGGGAACAATCAATTTATCCCCATCATAAATATTGGCTGCCAATGATTGAATTGTCGGAACACTTACAATTTTAATACCGGCAGCATAAGCCATGCTTTTAGCTATTGCCGCTCCTATTCTTAATCCCGTATAAGAACCGGGACCCTCCGAAACCGCAATAACGTCAATATCATTGATTTTAAGCCCTAATTCTTCCATCAACTCTTCAATTAAGGGCATAAGTTTTTCCGAATGTGTTTTTTTATGTCTTAATGTATATTCTCCTAAAATATTTTCTCCGTCGGATACTGCGCAGGAGGCTGTTACGGATGCTGACTCAATCGACAGTATTTTCATAGTTTTTTAACTCCTTGACCAACTTTTCATAAAACATGCCTTTTCCATCAATGTTTATTTCCCTTTTTTCATCGTCTATTCTTCTAATTTCTATATTTACTCTTTCCTCCGGAAGTATTCCTTCTATTAAATGAGACCATTCTATTATTGTAACTCCCTCAGAATATATATATTCATCGTAGCCTAAATCATACATATCATATTCCGATTCGATACGGTACACATCCATGTGATAAAAAGGAAGCTTCCCGTCATATTCTTTAATGATGGTAAAGGTCGGACTCACAACATATTCTTTGACACCGAATTCCTTTGCTATAAACTGCGTTAAGGATGTTTTCCCAACCCCTAAATCGCCATCCAAGCAAATTACGGCACCCTTTTCAATGCAATTTGCTATTATTTTGCCTAATTTTTCCGTATCGCTTAAATTTTTTGCTATTATCTTCATTCTTTAATCCTTTTTCCTGTAATATCCTTATAACATTGCTATTATACCTTCATAATTTTAAAAAATCAAGAAATAATAGAAATACTAACATATAAACCCGGAGGAAAAAAATTGAGTGAAGCTTTAGTAGTAGTGGTACGTTCCATCATAGCTTTTTTTACACTTCTTATCTTTGCAAAAATATTAGGCAAACAGCAAATCAGCCAATTAACATTCTTTGACTATGTATTAGGAATTACAATCGGTTCTATTGCTTCTGAATTGACAATAGACTTAACAAGCAGGGCATGGCCTCATTGGATTGGTTTATTATGCTGGGCAACATTGGGATTTTTAATGGAGTATATTACAATGAAATGGAGGTATGCGGCAAAATATATAAACGGTGAACCAACAATCGTTATAATGAACGGAAAGATTATGGAAAGTGCTTTAAGGAAAATGAAATTTCCAATATCAGACATAATGGAATTATTAAGAAATAAAAATGTTTTTGATTTATCCGAGGTTGATTTTGCCATAATCGAGTCAAACGGACAATTATCCGTGCTAAAGAAACCCGAATATGAACCTGTGACAGCCAAGGATTTAAAAATAACCAAAAAACCATCAGGTATAAGCACTGAGCTCATTTATGACGGAATACTTATTGAAGAAAATTTAAAACAGATTAAAAAAGATAAGAAATGGCTTGACAAGCAGTTAAAGTCCCATGGAGTAAAAGATATTTCCGAAGTTTTTATTGCAACATTAAATCCGGCAGGTTCATTTTATGTTGATTTATATAAGGATCATATTAAAAATTTAACTGATATCGGAGATTATAAAGGACCCTATTGAGGAGAGAAAATGAGAAGATTTTTAGTAAGAGCCATTCCGGTTGCAACACTTATTCTATTTATTTCAGTAATGCAAAGTGACATTATATACAAGATTTATTTCGATAATAATAACATAACCGATTCCATTAATTTAATCAAAAATGATATCCGCGATGATAAATGGATTGAAGCCGACGCCAATATAAAACAGCTGTCGGAGTCATGGAAAAGAGTTGTAAGAATTATTCAATTCAGTGCGGAATTAGATGAAATAAAATTATTGGATAAAAACATATCCCGGCTTCATGGTGCTGCCATGGCAAAGGATAAGGCAAATGCATTCATGGAGTTAAATGAAGCCCTTGAGCACTGGGAAAATATCAGCGAATAATTTGAAGAAATAACGCGAGAGCCTGAAGACGTTTTTATGCCGGAAAAATTCATTGAACATTATATAAGTGCGTGTTATAATATTGCGAATATAATTTTTTAACATGAATAATATGAGTATATAAAATGTTCAAGGAGACCATAATGAAATATAATTTTAATCATATATATTTTATCGGAATAGGCGGAATAAGCATGAGTGCATTGGCTGAAATAATGATTGAGGAAGGAATAAAGGTTTCAGGTTCCGACAGAAGCAATTCCCGAATAGTTAAAAAGCTTCAGGCTTCGGGAGCAAATATTTACATAGGACATGACAGTAAAAATATAAAAGACGATATTGACCTGATAGTTTATACATCTGCAATTTCCGACAGCAATCCGGAACTGTTAAGAGCAAGGGAATTAAATATGAAGATTATGGACAGGGCAGAATTTTTAGGAGCTGTCATGAAAAATTACAATCATGCAATTTGTGTTTCAGGCACTCACGGCAAGACAACAACTACGGGAATGCTCTCTTCTGTTTTGATTGGAACCGATTTAGCCCCCACTATTTTTTTAGGCGGAGAAATGGATTCATTAGGGGGAAATTTGTTGCATGGCTCATACGAGCTTCTGCTGACGGAAGCATGTGAATATAAGAGAAACTTTTTGAAATTCAACCCGACAATGGAAGTAGTGCTGAATATAGATGAAGACCACCTTGATTATTATAAGGATTTAAAGGATATAGAAAGTGCATTTGTGGAATATGCACAAAAGTTGCCGCCTGATGGTCATCTGATCATCAATGAAGCACACAGTCATTTGTTTGAAAATTTAGAATGCAATATCGTAACATTCGGTCTTGATAAAGGTGATTATTATGCCCACAATATTAAGCTTTTCCCCGAACCTTCATATACACTGATGAAAGGCGGAAAAAGAATTATGGATATCAGTTTAAGGGTGTTCGGCGAACACAATATTTTAAATTCAATTGCTGCCTGCGCTGCAGCTCTGTCATTGGAAATTGAACCTGAAACAATTGTAAAGGGACTTTCTGATTTTAAAGGAACCCATAGAAGGTACGAGTATAAAGGAAGCTTAAACGGAGCAGCCGTTATTGATGATTATGCACATCATCCTTCGGAAATGAAGGCAACCTTAAAAACCGCGGTCTCATATACGGAAGGTAAAATAATTACCGTTTTCCAGCCTCATACATTTACTCGAACCATAAAACTTTTAGACGGATTTGCCGAAGCTCTGTCAATGTCTGATGAAGCAATTCTTTTAGATATTTATGCAGCAAGGGAATTAAATACAGGTGAAATTCATTCAAAAGATATTGTTAACAAAATGAAGAATTATTCAAAAGAAGCAATTTATGCAAAAAACTTTCAAGATGCTTGCAACATAGTAAAATCAATGGCAAAAAAAGGTGATACCATTATAACAATGGGCGCCGGAAATGTAGATGAAATAGCTGATATGCTGCTTGAATAAAGCCGCGGATTTCCGCGGCTTTGCTAATTTTCCCTTCCTGTGAGATACTTGGCTAATTGAATAAGATATTTTGACTTATCCCCAAATATGCTCAAGCTTTCAATTGCTTCTAAGGTAAACTTTTCAACATCTTCTTTTGCTGCTTCCATACTCTTAAATGAGAGATAGGTAGTTTTATTGTTTGCGGTATCGCTTCCGATTGCCTTGCCTAATTTTTCCCGTGTACTTACAACATCCAAAATATCATCTTCTATCTGAAATGCTATGCCTATTTTTTCTGCGTATGTTTCAAGAGCTTTTATTTCGTCTTGAGAAGCTCCGGCTAAAATTGCCCCTGCCTTTATGCTGCTTTTAATTATAGCTCCTGTTTTTAACGAGTACATGTATTTTAAATCTTCAATGGAGCTTATATTAAATTCGCCCTCCATATCCGCAACCTGTCCCCCTATCATACCTTCCGTACCGGAGGATTCGGCAATTATTTTCAAAACCGTCAAAGCATTTTTGCTGTTTAAATTGATTGCAGCCTCTATACCTGTTTCAAATGCCTTATTCAATAGTGCATCGCCTGCAAGTATTGCATTAGCTTCCCCGAACTTTTTATGATTTGATAATTTCCCTCTCCTGTAATCGTCATTATCCATAGCAGGTAAATCATCATGAATCAATGAATATGTATGAATCATTTCCATTGAGCAAGCAAATGGAAGAGCTTTATATATATCATCGCCGAAAAGTTCATAGGCACCTATCAAAAGCACCGGCCTAAGTCTCTTGCCGCCGGATAAAAGGCTGTAATTCATTGCTTCATATATAATTTTTTGTGGGTTATCCTTTTCAATAATAATTTTATTAAGATACTCATTAACAATATTTACCTTTTCATTAAACCATATTTTAAACTCCATAATATCCTCTACTATACGTTTTCTTTTCATATTTCAACCATTATATCATATAAAAATTAATTATGTAAATCTAAAAAAATAATAAATAATTATTATATAAAATAATATTTATAACTATGGTTTTATCGACATTTTATTATTTTATCAAATTAAAACCTTCATATTCTGCAGTATATTAACATATACATAGTTAAGGAGATTTTTTTCCCTATATCATCATGACTAATAAATAATGAATTGACTAAAGTTTAAGTATAATATATAATATATATATTCAGTGGTAACGTTGTCTGATTTCCGTTATATATTTAATAGTATTTATTCTGCTTTCAGCAGATATAAATAAAGATAAATACAATAATAAAAGCGATAAGCTGAATTGTATTTACAAATATTAAAAAATTCATGGAGGGATTTAAATGAAAACAAGAAAGTTATTATCATTACTATTAGCTGTAATGATGGTCGTTATGCTTTTTGCAGGCTGTACAAGCCAGACAAATCAACCTGCACCGCCGGCACCGGAAGGTGAAACACCGGAAGGCGAAGAGCAACCGTCAGAAGAGCTGCCGAAGGGCGATAAAATACTGAAATTCGGCGGTTCAGGCTGGGGCGGACTTTTCAATGCAGTAATGTCCGACAATGTTTACGATTCATATGTTTCAGACTTGCTTTTCGAGCATTTGGTTGACAACAACAAAGAAGGAGAATATATCCCAGAGCTTGCTACATGGGAAATTTCCGAAGACCATCTCACTTACACATTTACACTTAAAGACGGAATTAAATTCTCTGACGGAACTCCTTTAACAACCGCAGACGTGGAATTTACATATAAAACTATAGCTCATCCCGACTATAACGGACCGAGAGCATATGCCGTATCCAGCTTAGTTGGTTATGATGCATTCCACAAAGGCGAAACGGATGTATTCGAAGGAATTAAAGTAATAGATGAAAAAACCATTTCCTTTACCTTCCCCGAAGGTTCGGCAGCACCGGCAAATATTGAATGCTTCATATATGGTATTTTGCCGAAACATTATTATGAATTTGAAACTTGGGAAGATTTCTTAGCCCTTAATGAAAAGCCTTTAGGTTCTGGCGTATGTGTATTTGACAGCTGGGAGCCAAAGCAGTTTATTAAATTAATGAAAAACGAAAATTATTGGGATCCTTCAAGAGCACTCCAAATTGACGGTATTTTAATGAGTGAAGTTCCCGATGAATCCATATTATCAGCTCTTCAGACGAATCAGATAGACCTTGCTCAAATATCATCAAGTTCCGAAAACTTGGAAGCAGCAGAGTCTCTTTCTAATATACATCTTTTCAACTATCTCGGAAACGGATACACATTTATGTGCTTTAACTGCATCAGACCTCAGCTTTCTGATGTAAGGGTAAGACAGGCGTTAATGTATGCTCTTGACAGAGAATCATTCATAGAAGCACAATACGGCTCAGGACTTGCCGAGGTTGGTATGGCTCCTATATCTCCTTCTTCATGGGCATTCCCGGATCTTTCCGAATTAAATGCATATTCATTTGATATGGAAAAGGCAGCACAGCTGATGGACGAGGCTGGCTGGAAGAAGGAATCAGACGGCTTCAGATACAAAGACGGTCAAAAAATGCATGTTAAATGGTTGGTGTACACAGATTCTTCATGGCCGGGAACATTATCCGGAATGGCAGCCGACACTTGGAAACAATTAGGTGTTGAGCTTGAAATAGAATTGATGGACTTTGATACGGTTGCAGATCGTACAATGGATGCAGAAGTAGGAGAAAAAGATTTTGATATTTACACAATGGGATTCTCACTGTCAATCGACCCAGACCCGACAGGAGCATTGTTTGATGATAATGCTTATGTAAAAGGCGGATTCAACGCATCGGGATATAAAAATGAGGATGCTATGAAGTTAGTTGCAGCGGGCAAGGCTGAGTTTGACACTGCAAAACGTGCGGAAATTTACAAAGAATGGGCAAAAATAATGAACCAAGAAATACCGCACGCAATCATTGCTTACAGAAGTGAAATATTTGGTGTTAACAACAGAATTAAAGGTATGGAAATAGACACCAACAAGACATTTGTTCAGAGTATAAGAGATGTTACTATTGAATAAAGAATAAATATACTTGCGGGAGGGTAAATCCCTCCCATTATATTCACAAAAGGGACAACTCCCGCAGTGCATAATTTAATTGAAAGAGGTGGTTACGTTGAAAAACTACATCATTAGACGTATAATTCAAATGATTCCTGTTCTTTTGGGAATTTTATTTATATTATTCTTTATTCTTGAACAAGCCCCGGGCACCCCTGTTTCCAACATGATGGACCCAAAGATGACTCCGGAACAAAAAGCGGAGCTTGCATTAAAATTAGGTTTGGATACTCCCTGGTATGAGAGGTTTGTAAACTGGGTTGGTGAAGCTTTACAAGGGAATTTAGGATATTCCATTAATCATAAAAAGCCCGTAACTGATGTTATCGGTGACTATGCAGGTGCTACAATGCTGCTTGCATTAATATCCTTAGTCATTTCCATTTTAATCGGCATACCTGCTGGAGTGATAAGTGCAACAAAACAGTACTCTATTGCAGACAATGTACTTACGGTTATATCTTTCATAGGAATAAGCATTCCGTCTTTTTTCTTTGGTCTTCTCTTATTAAAATTCTTTGCCGTTGACATACAGCTGTTTCCTTTGTTTGGATTGCAGGACCCATTATTAATGTCAAATAATCTTTTTGACAAAATAAAAGACGTGGCGTGGCACTTGTTTTTGCCAAGCATAGTTTTAGGTCTTAATTCTACGGCAAGCTTTATGCGGTACACCCGTTCCAGCATGCTTGAAGTTGTCAAGCAGGACTATATAAGAACTGCCCGTGCAAAAGGATTGAAGGAAAAGACGGTTATTTACAGACATGCCTTCAGGAATGCGGTAATACCTATAATAACTCTCCTTGGTTTCTGGATACCGGGATTATTATCAGGTGCCGTTGTAACAGAAACAATTTTTGCTCTTCCCGGGCTCGGGAAAATATCCGTTGAAGCTACAATGACAAGAAATTATCCCCTTATTCTTGGAATAAACGCAATGCTTGCGGTGCTTACATTGATAGGTGCATTAGTTGCCGATTTATTGTATGCGGTTGCAGATCCAAGAATCAGATTTGACTAAGAGGTGTACTATGGTTAAAAGTGAAACTAAGAAACAAACTAACATTTATAAAAATCAATCTTATTGGGGGGAAGTTTTATCAAGGCTTCGCAAAAATAAGATGGCAATGGTAAGTCTTTATCTACTGATAATAATTATTGCTCTTTGTATTATTATTCCGATTATATCTCCATATTCAATCGAAACAACCGACATGAAAAACCGGGAGCAGCATCCTAATTCTGTACATTTATTAGGCACCGACAAGATAGGAAGGGATTTATTCGTAAGACTGTTTTATGCAGGAAGGATATCATTAGGGCTTGCTCTTGCGGTAGTTTTTCTTGAATGTTTAATAGGTGTAGTTTTAGGCAGCTTATCGGGATTTTACGGCGGTATGATAGATGCGGTAATCATGCGTTTGGCAGAAATATTTTTGTCTTTCCCATTTATGATGTTCTGTATTACAGTTGTTGCAGTATTTGGAAACAGCATACCTACTCTTATTTTCGTATTGGCATTGTTAAGCTGGCCAAGTATTGCCAGAATTGTAAGAGGACAAATACTGACACTTCGGGAAATGGAATATATGGAAGCTTGCGAAGCTCTGGGAATAAATGATGTCAGAAGAATTTTCAAGCATTTGCTTCCCAATGTTTTGGCATATGTTATAGTTTATGCAACTTTAGGTATGGCAAGTGTTATTTTAACAGAAACATCACTTAGCTTTTTAGGCTTGGGAGTTTCTCCTCCAACGCCAACCTGGGGCAATATGATACAGGAAGCAAGAAATATGCTAATCATACAGCATAAGTGGTGGTATTGGATACCTCCGGGAATATGTATTTTTATTTCCGTAATGTGTTTTAATATATTGGGTGACGGCATGCGTGATGCAATAGACCCTAAGATGAAGAGGTAGCCATATGAGTAAAAAATTGCTTGAAGTAAAAAATTTAAAAACTTATTTTTATTCCGATAGAGGTATTGTTAAGGCAGTCGATGATGTAAGCTTTTATGTCAATGAAGGAGAAACCTTAGGAATTGTCGGTGAATCCGGCTGCGGCAAAAGCATTACCTGCATGTCCCTGGTTCGCTTAGTGGAAACTCCTCCCGGAAAATATGTTGGCGGAGAAATCATGTTTGACGGTGAAGATATGCTTAAAGTTTCGGATGCGAGGCTCAGACAAATAAGAGGAAATGATATATCCTTTATTTTTCAGGAGCCTATGACTTCTCTGAACCCCATTTTTAAAATAGGGGACCAAATCAGCGAAGCCTTAATATTGCATCGCGGAATGTCAAAAGCGGAAGCGTACAAGGAAAGTATACGAATGTTGGAGCTTGTAAAAATACCTAATCCGGAAAGGGTAGTAGATGATTATCCATTTGCTCTGTCCGGAGGCATGAGACAAAGAGCAATGATTGCTATGGCACTTGCCTGTGAGCCAATGCTATTAATTGCGGACGAGCCTACAACAGCATTGGATGTAACAATTCAGGCGCAGGTGTTGGACTTAATGAATGAACTTAAGCAAAAGATTAATGCATCAATTATTTTTATAACTCACGATTTAGGTGTCATATCGGAAATGAGCGACCGTGTAATGGTTATGTATGCGGGAAAAGTGGTTGAGGTAGCCTCGGTATTCGATATTTTCAAGGATCCAAAACATCCCTACACCATCGGACTAATAGGCTCTAAGCCGGATATGTCAACGGAAAGCACAAGGCTTCACGTAATACCGGGCAATGTTCCCGATTTAACTAACCTGCCTGAAGGATGCCCCTTCAGTACAAGATGCGATAAGGTTATGGATATATGCCATAAGGAATTCCCAAAAGAAAAAATATTGGAAGGCGAACATAGAATATCCTGCTGGTTATACAATGATGAAATGGAGGAAGTACAATGAGTGCGCAAAGCGAATATTTGATAACGGTTAAGGATTTAAAAAAGTATTTCCCCATAAAAGCAGGTGTTGTTAAGCGTGCTGTAGGAAATGTTAAAGCAGTAGACGGAGTTTCATTTAATATAAAAAAAGGACAGGTATTGGGTATAGTAGGTGAATCCGGATGCGGCAAGTCTACTTTGGGACGAACTCTTTTAAGGCTTTTAAAGCCGACAGAGGGTCAAGTTACATATGATGGTAAGGATGTATTTGCCATGGACCAAAGAGAAATGAACAGCATGCGAACTAAAATGCAAATTATATTTCAAGACCCTTATTCTTCATTAAACCCAAGACTTCCCGTATATGAAATTGTAGGGGAAGCAATGCTGCAGCATAAATTAGTAAAAAACAAAAAAGATATGAAGGAAAAGGCAATTGAAATTATGGGTAGATGCGGATTGTACCCGGAACAGGCGGACCGTTACCCTCATCAATTCTCGGGAGGACAGCGCCAGCGTATTTGTATTGCGCGAGCCTTGGCTGTAAACCCTGATTTTGTGGTTTGTGATGAGGCGGTTTCGGCATTGGATGTTTCCATACAGTCCCAAATTATAAATCTTTTAAAAGATGCGCAGGAAGATTTCGGGCTTACTTATATGTTTATATCTCATGACCTATCGGTTGTAAAATTTATAAGTGATGAAGTAGCGGTAATGTACCTTGGTCAGATAGTGGAAAAGGGACTTAAAAACCAAATATTTTCAAATCCCCTCCATCCGTATACCGAAGCATTATTATCAGCCGCTCCTTCTTTTGACCCCACACTGCGTCAAAACAAAAAAAGAATAATACTGCAGGGAGATATTCCGTCGCCGGCAAATCCTCCGAAAGGATGCCGTTTCCATACACGATGCCCTTATGTGCATGATGTATGCAGGGAACAAATACCCGAATACAGAGAAATCAAAACAGGACATTTTGCAATGTGCCACAAAGTAAATGGAGTTTTTTAAATGTTTTTCGGAAAGAATAGAGTCGAAGAGGATTTACAAAAAATTCGGGAGGCAAACCTTCCGAAGGAAAAATTGAGTAATGAAGAGCACCCTGATGACCTGAACCTGGAAAAAGGTGATGTTTTAGCAATGATATTGGCGGTTATGTCTTTAGTATTGCCATACATATTGGCTTTCGTAGGAATTATGGGCATTGTAGTGTTGCTGATGAGAATTTTTTGGAGTTAATGGAATAGTAGTCTCATTGCGGATGCTTTGACGCCATTTGTTGTTTGCTTTACTGCGGCAAATGGTGTCAGGGCAAATAAAAATCGGGATTTCTCCCGATTTTTTTTGTTTTGCCGCTAATTATATTCTTACAACGTTAGCTGCTTGGTCTCCTCTGTTTCCCTGAGTAACGTCAAAACTTACTTTTTGACCTTCTTCAAGAGTTTTGAATCCATCTCCCTGAATAGCTGAAAAATGTACGAAAACGTCATTTCCATCTTCCTTTGTGATAAATCCGAATCCTTTTTCTGAGTTGAACCATTTAACTGTACCCTTTGCCATGAGTACCTCCTAAAATATTATTATTATTTATATTCCATAGTATAAAAAATTCACACGTTTTTACACATTATATACAGCACGCCACATATAATATCTAAAAACATGTGAAATCCATAAATACATCTGTAATACAATTAAAGATTAGCACATTTTTTGCTGATTGTCAAATGTTTTTTTAAAAATCGTCAGCCAAAGATGGGACGTAAAGGTACGTCCCTACTGTCTCACATCTCATCCGCAAAATCCAATATTATATTTCTTACAATGCTCTCCATTGTTCCAATGTCATCTTCATCATTACGTTTTGATTCTATCAACATATTTTGAAATATGCCGTATGCTTTCCGATATGATATGTTCATTTTAGTCAAATCATTAAGCATTTCTGAAGATAAAGCATCCTTAAAATCCTCAAAATCCATATCCTTAGCATATTTTTTTAACATTAATTCACCTTCCGTTTCTTCTCTTTTCTCTCCAAGTATTCGTCGTAAGTCATTGCCATATCAATTATTCCGTCATCTGTAAGCTCTATGATTCTGTTGGCGGTTGTCTGTATGAATTGATGGTCATGGGAAGAAAACAAAACTATTTCTTTATATGCCATCAACCCATTATTTAAAGCAGTAATGGATTCAAGGTCCAAATGGTTTGTAGGCTGGTCAAGTATCAGTACATTAGAGCCTGACAACATCATTCTTGAAAGCATGCATCTCACTCTTTCTCCTCCGGACAAAACGTTGGCGGGCTTTAAAGCGTCATCACCCGAAAATAACATTCTTCCCAAAAATCCTCTAAGGAAGCTTTCCGATTGATCCTCGGAATACTGTCTCATCCAGTCTATTAAATTGAGATTTACACCGTCAAAAAATTCTGAATTGTCTTTTGGAAAATATGATTTGGTTATTGTTTGACCCCATTTTATACTTCCGGTATCCGGCTCAATTTCTCCAATCAGTATTTTAAATAAGGTTGTTCCCGCCAATTCATTTTCACCGATAAATGCTATTTTGTCATCCTTGTTTACCCTAAAGGAAACATCCTTTAAAACATTAATTCCGTCTATTGTTTTTGATAATCCTTCGACAGTCAGTATTTCATTTCCTACCTCACGGTCGGGAGTAAATTTAACGAAGGGATATCTTCTCGAAGATGAAGGCATTTCCTCAACCTCTAACTTTTCTAAAAGCTTTCTTCTTGATGTTGCCTGCTTTGATTTTGATTTATTGGCAGAGAATCTCTGAATAAAGTTTTGAAGATCCTTTATCTTATCTTCTCTTTTTCTGTTTTGGTCTCTCATAAGCTGCTGCATCAGCTGACTTGATTCATACCAGAAATCATAGTTACCAACATACATTTTAATTTTTTTGTAATCTATATCAACAATATGCGTGCATACTGTATTTAAAAAGTGTCTGTCATGGGATACAACAATCACTAAACCTTCAAAATCAAGAAGGAAATCTTCCAACCATGTTACCGATTCTATGTCTAAGTTATTGGTAGGTTCGTCCAAAAGAATTATACCGGGACGTCCAAAAAGAGCCTGTGCCAACATCACCTTTACCTTGTCACCGCCGTTTAAATCCCTCATATATGAATAATGAAGCACAGAGCCTATTCCCAATCCCTGCAGGAGCTGTGCAACTTCGGTTTCGGCATCCCAGCCGTTCATTTCCGCAAATTCTCCCTCAAGAACCGAAGCCTTTACTCCATCTTCGTCCGTAAAGTCTTCCTTTGCATACAAGGCATCTTTTTCCTTCATAATTTCATACAGCCTCTCATTACCCATTATAACTGTTTCCATAACGGTATAATCATCATATTTAAAGTGGTCCTGCTGCAAAACCGACATTCTGATATTTGAAGGTATTGAAATTTCGCCGGTTGTATAATCAATTTCCCCGGATAGAATTTTTAAGAAAGTTGATTTTCCTGCTCCGTTTGCTCCAATAACCCCGTAGCAGTTTCCGGGAACAAATTTTAAATTAACATCGTTAAAAAGCTTGCTTCCTCCAAATTGGAGGCTTAAGTTTGTTACTGTAATCATTTAATCATCCTTATTGTATATATATTTATTATTGAGTTTTCAACTTTTAAAGGATACCATACCAAAGTAAATAATGCAAGAAAAAAAAGCCTTTCGGCTTACTAAATTGTTTTATTATTATCTTTTATTCAAAAAGCTTGGTATAGTAAAATCGAAAGGATTTTCCTTTTCATTTTTCTTTTCGTCTT
>DAIMMU010000067.1:0-13549 GCA_036720515.1 Sedimentibacter sp. | reverse complement strand
TAAATAAAATGAAAGGAATGTATGATATAGTTGTCTACTATATCATACAAGATAAAAATGGGGGATTATAAAGCTATAATAAATGAATCGCATGAAAGGTGCAGAAAGTCAGGATTAGATAAAGAACAAGTATACAGCCTGAAAATAATCAGTGATGCAAATTTGCAAAAAATACTGGTTAAGAACAGAAATATGATTATGACCGCACTTCCGTTTATAGAAGAGCTTATAAAGTTTACAAAAGGAAGTGATTTCTTTGTTTTTTTGACTGACAATGAAGGATGCATTTTAAGTGCTTTAGGTGATGAAAAAATATTATCGGAAGCTTTTACTCTTATGATGATCCCGGGAGCGTATATGAATGAAGAAAGTGTCGGAACAAATGCAATGTCCTATGTTATAAAAACAGGAAATCCTGTGCAGTTAACAGGAGAAGATCATTATATCGATGCTTACAAAAGATGGACATGTTCGGCAGCCCCTATTAAAGACAATCAGGGAAATATAATCGGAGTAATAGATTTGACCGGATATACCAAAAACGTACATCCTCACACCTTGGGTATTGTTGTTGCAATTGCTAAAGCGATAGAAGAAATTATGTTTAAGGAAATCGAAAGAACAAACGATTTCTCTTTCAGTACATATAAATACAACTTTGATAAAATCATAGGTGAAGATGATAATTTTATAAAAATAACAGAATATGCGAAAAAGATAGCCGACAGCAGCTCTACGGTTCTTATTGTAGGAGAAAGCGGTACGGGAAAGGAATTATTTGCCCAATCAATACATAATTACAGCTCAAGAAACAATTCGCCCATGATTGCGATAAATTGCGGGGCTATACCCGGGCAGCTGATTGAATCTGAGCTGTTCGGTTACGAGGACGGCGCGTTTACGGGTGCTAAGAAAGGCGGGAATCCGGGAAAATTTGAATTGGCTGACGGGGGAACGATTCTGTTGGACGAAATAGGCGAAATGCCTTTGGATATGCAGGTGAAGCTTTTGAGGGTTTTGGAAGAAGGCTTTATAACAAGGCTTGGCGGGAAAAAGCCCATACCTGTGGATGTAAGAATGATAGCATCGACAAACAAGGATTTGGAAGGGGAAGTAGCATCGGGAAGGTTCAGAAAAGATTTATATTACAGGCTGAATGTACTGCCTTTATATGTTCCTCCCTTAAGGGAAAGAAAGGGAGATATCAGGATTTTAACAGAATATTTCATGAATAAAATTTCAAAAGACTTAAATAAAAATAAAATAAATATTGCCGATGAAAATTTAATTTTGATGGAAAAGTATGATTGGCCCGGCAATATAAGAGAGCTTCAGAATATAGTAGAATTAATAATAAACACAGAAACTTTTCCTACATATTATTTTACTAAAAAAGAACAATATATGCATAACTATAATGAAGAAAATATGGATATAGAGACAGTGGAAAAGGAGCATTTAATTAAAATAATAAAAAGATGCAACGGAAATATTACCCACTCTGCCGATATTTTAGGCATAAGGAGAAATACATTGTATAGTAAAATAAAGAAATACAATATAAAAATATAACAAAGAGTTTGATTAAAAGGCAACGAGCATTTGCGTCAAAAGACAATGATCATTCACTCAAAAGCGGAGAGCATTTGCTCAAAAAACGGACAGTTAAATAATTTATTTGCTCAAATATCGAACAAATGCAAATATGAAAAATTGATATTCCAATGCTTTCTTTTAGGCACAAAAATTGCTATAAAATTATTAAGATGTAAAAATTAATAATTTAAAGGAGGATTGTATGCTTAAAAGAACATTATTCATAAACGGTGTCGAAACAAAGGCCGTAATTGACCCGGAATTGAAATTATCGGAATTTTTAAGGGAACAATTGCATTTGACAGGTACAAAGGTTGGATGCAATAAAGGTGAATGCGGTGCTTGCTCGGTTATTTTGGACGGCAAGGTTGTAAGGTCATGTATTACTAAAATGAAAAATGTTAAAGAAGATGCCGAGATAATTACAATTGAAGGCGTCGGTTCAAGGGAAAACCTGCATCCTTTGCAGTTGGCATGGATGGTTCATGGTGCAGCTCAGTGCGGTTTTTGTACACCGGGCTTTATAGTATCGGCAGCTGCTTTGTTGGAGGAAAACATTAACCCGACCAGAACAGAAGTAAGGGATTGGTTCCAGAAGCACAGGAATTTATGCAGATGCACCGGATATATACCATTGGTTGATGCCGTTATGGATGCTGCTAAATTAATGAGAGGCGAAATTAAAACGGAAGATTTGTGGTACAAACTTCCGAAGGGCTCAAAGATGATGGGAACCGAGTATATAAGACCATCAGCGTTGGGAAAGGTTACGGGTACATGGGACTTTGGAGCTGATTTAGGACTTAAGCTTCCAAAAGGAACATTGCACGCTAAATTAGTGCAGGCAGAAGTATCACATGCCAACATATTGTCCATAGACACTTCGGAAGCTGAAAAAATGCCGGGTGTTTACAGAGTATTGACACATAAGGATGTGCCCGGAACAAACAGAATTAACGGCTTGGCATTTCCGCAGAACAAGGGTGACGGAAAAGAAAGACCCATACTTTGTGATAAAAAAATATTCCAAAACGGAGATCCTTTGGCAATAGTTCTTTCGACAGACCCTCATATTGCAGAAGAGGCTGTTAAGAAGGTAAAGGTAGAGCTTGAAGTGTTGCCGGCTTATATGAGTGCACCGGAGGCAATGGCTGAAGATGCAATTGAAATTCATCCCGGAACCCCAAATATATATTTTGAATGTGGAGTAATAAAGGGTGAGGAAACAGGACCTTTATTCGAAAAAGCCAAATATACGGTTGAAGATGATTTTTATGTAGGCAGACAGCCTCATATGCCTCTTGAAAGCGATTTGGGATTTGCATATATGGATGAAGAAGGAAAATTAATAGTTCATTCCAAGAGCATTGCAATACATTTCCATCATTTGATGACAGCGGAAGGTATAGGAGTAGACCCAGATAAATATGTTATAGTTCAGAATAATTCAGGAGCTACATTCGGATACAAATTCAGCCCTACAATAGAAGGACTTTTAGGAGTTGCCGCCTTCGTTACAAAGAAACCGGTGTACTTAGAATTTACGCAGGCACAACATTTTGCCTATACGGGAAAAAGATCTCCATTCTTTATGAATGTAAAATTTGCAGCCGATGAAGAAGGCAAACTTGTAGGAATGGAAGGAGATTACTCTGTTGACCACGGAGCATACTGCGAATTCGGAGACTTATTGACACTCAGAGGAACACAATTTATGGGCGCAGGCTACAACATTCCAAACATAAGAAATAACGGGCGAACAGTTGCAACCAACCATGCATGGGGCTCCGCATTCAGAGCATACGGCTCACCTCAAAGCTTATTCTCATCAGAAGTATTAATGGACGAATTAGCTGCAAAAATGGGAGTTGACCCATTTGAACTAAGGTATAAGAATGTATACAGACCGGGAGATACGACACCTCAAGGCTGTCAGCCGGAAGTATATTGCTTGGTTGAAGCAATGGATAAAATAAAACCATATTATGAAGAAGCAAAGAAAAAAGCAGAGGAAAAAAATAAATCAGGCGGAGATTATAAATACGGTGCAGGAATATCACTCTTAGTTTACGGTTCCGGCTTAGACGGAGTTGATACATCCGAAGCTTGGGCTGAAATAACGCCAAAGGGTGTAACAGTGGGGAATTCATGGGAAGACCACGGTCAGGGAGCGGATATGGGTACATTGTATCATGCTTATGATGCATTGCTTCCTCTAAGGTTAGAGCCTGAACAAATACGACTGATTATGAATGATATGGAAAAGACACCTAATTCGGGACCTGCGGGAGGAAGCCGTTCTACCACCACCACCGGCAATGCTACGAGGGTTGCATGCGAAAATCTTGTGAAGGCACTTGAAAAACCCGACGGCACATACATGACTTATGATGAAGTTGTAGCTGCGGGATTGCCTGTAAGATATGAAGGAAAATGGTCTAACCCCGGCATAGCACAGGACGTTGTTACAGGTCAAGGAAATCCGTTTGTGAATTATATGTACGGTGTCTTGGTAGCTGAAGTAAAAGTTAACATGAATACGGGAAAAGCAGAAGTTGAGCAATTAACCATAGTGGCGGATATAGGTAAGGTCGGCAACAAGTTGGTAACCGACGGACAAATATACGGCGGTTTGGCACAGGGAATCGGTTTGGCACTTTCTGAAGATTATGAAGATATTCATTATCATAATACCTTTACAAAAGCGGGAATGCCGCAGATTAAAGATGTGCCTGACAATATTAAAATAATTTATCAGGAAACTCCAAGACCTCATGGCTCAAGCGGTGCATCCGGCGTTGGAGAACTTCCTTTATCGGCACCCCATGCTGCCATAATTAATGCTATTTACAATGCATGCGGTGTAAGAATAACAAAATTACCTGCCTTGCCGGAAAAAATTCTTGAAGGCTTGAAGGAAAATAACCTTGCATAGTATGGCATAAACGTAAAATCAATAACATGGAATGGAATGAAATCTTCATTCCATTCTGCAATTGGTATGGGGACACATCTTCAGTATGAGGTCAGTCTAAAGATGTATGGGGACACATCTTCAGTATAGGGTCAGTCCTTAGAGGTGTGGGGACACATCTTCAATATCGGGATAGTCTCTGAAAGTTGAAGAAATGTCCACAATTTAGCAGTTTAAGAAGAAATGTCCCTAATTTGTACCAATTTGTCACTAATTTTCGGAGGATTGTATGGATCTGGATAGATTATTGGAAACCGGCGACAGATGTATTAATGAAGAGCCACCTGCATGCACCGCTTATTGTCCTCTTCATTTAGACGTAAAATTATTTATGCAGGAAATTGAAAATGGTAATTTTGATAAAGCCTATAAAATAATGGAGAAAAAATTGCCGTTTCCAAGAATAATAGGTATGCTATGCGACCACCCATGCGAAAGCGTTTGTGTTAGAAATGACAAGGGGGGTTCTATTTTAATTAATGAACTTGAAAAAGTAGCGGTGTATTACGGTTATTCAAAACCGAAAAAGGGATTTCCCGTTCCTTCCTTAAATAAAAAGGTTGCCGTAATAGGCAGCGGATTTATGGGTATTACTGCATGTTATGATCTTATTAAAAAAGGGTACAATGTAGATTTATATGAAAAAAACAACAGAGTAGGGGAAAAAGTATGGGAGCTACAAGATAAATATCTCACTCCCGAAATAATAGAGCAAGAACTGTCATTTTTAAATGATAAAAAAGTAAGTATTTTTTTAAATACCACTGTGGATGAAAACAAATTAAACGATATTATAAAAGAATACAATGCTGTATTCATAGCTGCAAAAAGCTTGACTTCTTTATATGAAGCGGATGAGTGTACTTTTCAGGCGGGAAACAGCAATTTGTTTGTGGGTAAGTCAAATGAAAAATCCTTGATTTTTTCCGTAAGCACAGGGAGAAGGGCTGCAATTACCATGGACAGATTTATAAAAGGCGTGTCAATAACCGCTTCGAGAGAAAATGAAGGAAGCTATGAAACAGTATTAAAATACAAGATCGATGATGAGGAAACAACAGAAAAAACAATTAAGTCCGGAGAAATTTTTACGAAGGAAGAAGCTGTAAGAGAAGCAAAAAGATGCTTTAAATGCCGGTGCAGAGATTGCATTAAGCCATGCGTCCACCTTCAAAGATTTAATATTGCTCCAAAATCTTATATAAGAAATATCAATCATAACGAAAGAATAATCCAGGGTACTCATTATGCGAATAAAATGATTTTATCCTGTACCGAATGCGGGCTTTGCGGCGTAATGTGCGACTATGACGTTGATATGAAGGATGTTGTAAAAGAAACAAAAATAAGTATGGTTGAAAGAAAAAAAATGCCTCAATCAGCCCATGACTTTGCATTAAAGGATATGAAATTCAGCAACAGTGAGAAGTTTTTTACATATAGAAAAGAACCTGAAAAGGAAAATATAAAATATGTGTTTTATCCCGGCTGTCAGCTTCCCGCATCGAGTCCGGATTATATTGAAAAAATTTATAAATACCTGACAGATAACATAAATGAAGGTATAGGGCTTATGTTGGGCTGTTGCGGCGCACCCGCCGACTGGAGCGGTCAAAATGAATTAATGAAAGAAACTGCCGCATTAATTAAAAATGCGTGGGTTGAGCTTGGGAAACCGACATTTATATTGGCATGCTCAAGCTGTATGAGTAATTTTAAAAAATATATGGAAGAAATAAACTTTATTTCGCTTTGGGAAGTCATGGATGAATATGAACTGCCAAAGCTTAATGCTTCACAATCCTTAAAGCTGAATATTCATGACCCCTGTACATCAAGAAACACAAATATGCAAGACAGCATAAGAAACATTGTTGCCAAAATAAATTGCGAAGTACATGAATTAAAATATTCCAAAGAGTTCACAAAGTGCTGCGGATACGGGGGATTGGTGTATTTCGCAAACAGAGAGCAGTCCAATGATTTTATTGATGACAGAATAATGGAAAGCAATGAGGATTTGCTGGTATATTGCACCATGTGCAAGGATTTGTTCACAAGCAGGGGGAAACGAACATTCCATATGCTTGATTTGTTATTCAGTGATGATTTGGAAAAATCGGCATTGCAAAAAATGCCAACACTATCGGAAAGACAGCATAACAGAATGCATGTAAGGAATAATTTGCTTAAAAACATTTGGGGTGAAGAAGTAATGTATGAAGATGAAAAATACAATATTAAAATAAATGATAATGCAACAGCCAAAATGGAAGAAATGTATATAGTTTTAAGCGATGTAAAAAAATCTGTCGAGAATTCAATTGAAAATAAAGAAAGATTTTTCAATCCTTCAGACAATTCATATTTAACAAGATTAAGAATAGAAAATGTGACATATTGGGTTCAATATGAAGTAAATGAAGAAGGTATTACGGTAACCAATGTTTACAGCCATAGAATGGAAGTTGTGGAGGCAAACAATGAAGATATACGATGATGCAAATATTCCATGGATATGCGATAAATGCAATGAAAAGCTTATATTGCAAAAAACAAATGTCCTTTATTTAGATGCCGATTTTGAAGTGGAGCTTTGGAAATGCCCTAAATGCAAAATGGTATTAATTGACGAGGAATTGGCAAGGGGGAAAATTTTAGAAGTAGAAAAGTCATTGGAGGACAAATAATTGTTATATAAAAATTTATACGAATGTCCAGTGATGCAGGATGCCCTTGGCAGTGCCTTAAGACCTGGGGGTACGGACTTAACAAAAAAAGCGGTTGAATTTTGCAAATTCAATGAGGATGATATATTATTGGACTTAGGTTGCGGCAAGGGAGCAACCATAAAATATTTATCGGATAATTATAATATAAAGGCAATGGGTCTCGATATATCAAAAAGTCTTGCGGAGGAAGCTAAAAGGATAAACGAAAATTCTGAAATAGTAGTTTCTCCGGCAGAGGATATACCATTTGACAGACATGTTTTTGACGGTGTATTTGCGGAATGCACATTGTCATTGATGGACAATTTAGGAAAGGTAATTGATGAAGTTTACAGAATCGTAAAGCCGGGAGGATACTTTGTTATTTCAGACATATATGCCGGTAAACCCGAATTTTTGGAAGAGCTGCGAAGCTATCCCGTAAATTCCTGCCTAAGAAGTCCCCATAACTTAGAGGATTTGAAAAATTTATTGGCTGAAAAGGGATTTAACATTCTTTTGGAAGAAAAGCAGGATGAATATATGAAAAAGCTTGCATTTAAAATAATATTCCAATACGGCTCAATGAAGAATTTCTGGAATGCATCTGTAGGCGGCTCATGTAGCTGCTCAGAAGCAAATGAATTTCAAGATACTTTAAAAAAATCAAAAATAGGATATTTTTTAATGATTGCTTATAAGGAGGCTAAAAATGTCAAGTGAAACTGCTTTTAAAGTGTTTAAACTATCCGCTTTAGGTTATTGCTGCACACAGATTATGCTCAAGATGGCACTGGAAGAGGAAGATACTTGCAATGAAGATTTAATAAGAAGCACAAACGGGTTATGCAACGGAATCGGCGGTAAGCAAGGAGCCTGCGGAATACTTACAGGCGGAATAATGATAATTGGTCTTTACGGAGGAAAGGGTAAGGAGCAGGAGTATTGTAAGGAAAATTACGGAGGCATGGTTCGTGAATTCACCGGCTGGTTTGAAGAAGAATTTGGGAGCATGGACTGCGTTGATATCATAGGTGTAAATAAATTTGATGACGGAGAAACAAGCTACATGCTTAAATGCGGCGACATAATAATGAAAAGCTATGAAAAGGTTATTGAAATATTGGCTGAAAACGGTTACGAATTTGGAGTGAGGGAAAATGAGTAGACTAATGACAAAAAGCCTCTGTCCCGTATGCCTTAAACTTCTTGATGCGGAAATTACGGAAGAAAATGATGCTGTATACATGGTAAAAACCTGCAGGCTCCACGGTGAGTTCAAAACCGTTGTATGGAGGGGCAAAATTAAAATAGAAGATTGGATAACCAAGAAAAACAGAGCTTTTATTAAAAACCCTTTAACAGAAATAAAAGACGGATGTCCCTATGATTGCGGTCTTTGTCCTGACCACAGGCAGACAACATGCACTGCGTTAATTGAAGTAACAAATAACTGCAATTTATATTGCAGCTTTTGTTTTGCAAGCGCCAAGGATAAAATTTTGCATGAACCGTCATTGAAAGAAATAGAGTTTTATTTTGACAGAATCAAAGAGCAATCGGGTATTTGCAACATACAGCTGTCCGGCGGGGAGCCCACGGTAAGGGATGATTTAAATGATATAATCAAAATCGGAAAGGAAAAGGGCTTTGAATTTATTCAGATTAATACAAACGGTATCAGAATCGGACAGGATGAAGGCTATTTAAGGGAGCTTACAAATGCGGGCTTAAGTTCGGTATATCTTCAGTTTGACGGAACGAATGATGACATATACGAAAATATAAGAGGCAGAAAGTTACTTAAGGAAAAAATTGATGCAATAAAAAATTGCGCAAAATACAATGTCGGAGTAGTCTTGGTGCCGGTTATCATTCCAGGCGTCAACGTTAATAATATCGGGCAAATGATAGATTTTGCCCTGGAGAATACCCCTACGGTAAGAGGTATACATTTTCAGCCCGTAAGTTATTTCGGCAGGACAGCCTTTACTCCAAGGGACGAGGACAGAATAACATTGCCTGAATTAATTGAAGAAATTGAGCTGCAAACAAAAGGGCTGGTTAAGGCGGAGAATTTAAAACCTGCTAACTGCGAAAATTCATTATGCTCGTTTAACGGAAGCTTTATATATGATGACAGAAAAAAATTAAAACCGGCAACTAAAAGAAACAATCAACCTTGCAGCTGCCGTACAATCGATGCGGCAGAAGGTGCGGTTAAAGCTAAAAAATTTGTGGCAAGCAATTGGAAGCTGAACGGTTCAACAGAAAGAAAGTACAATGCGGGTGATTCATGGGACAAACTGATTAATGAAATAAGAGTCAGAAAATTCAGCATATCGGCAATGGCATTTCAGGATGCGTATAATGTGGACATAGAAAGGATTAGAGATTGCTGTATACATGTTGTCAGTAAAGAAGGAAAGCTCATACCTTTTTGTATATACAATATTACAGATACATGCGGCAAATCACTTTACAGGGATTAATTATGAAATCACCTTTGGAAAATATGATTATCCGTGAAACCGGAGCCATGGAAAGGGAATCCATTGATAAATATAAAGTTGAAAAAATAAAGGAAACAATTAATTATGCAAAAGAAAACAGCAAATTTTACAAGGAGAGATTAAAGGAAATAAATACGGCTAACATTAATACCCTAAAGGATTTTATCTCGGTACCCTTTACTTATCCTCAGGAGTTGGCGGAAAGTGCAAATAATTTCTTGTGTGTTCCGCAAAAATATGTTTCAAGGATTGTTACTCTTAAAACTTCAGGAACAACTTCGATTTTCGGCAAAAGAATATTTTTTACGGATAAGGATTTAAATTTAACCGTAAACTTTTTTTATGAAGGATTTAAGGCAATGCTCAATGCAAGTGACAGAGTAATGATTATGATGCCCGGAGAAACCTATGGTAGCGTCGGAAATATTATTAAAAAAAGCCTTGACCTTCTGAATGTAAAAAGCTTTGTATACGGTGTATTAAAGGATTGTGACGATGCAGGCAAATTCATAGAAAACAACAGCATAAACTCCATAGTGGCTTTGCCTATGCAGGTTATGTATTTAAGCAAAATAAAAGAGGGAATTTTTAAAAGCAGCATTGAAAAATTAATGCTCAGTGCCGATTATACTCCTGAAGTTCTCATAAAAAGATTTAAAGAAAAGTATAATATTAAGGTATTCACTCATTACGGATTGACTGAAACAGGTTACGGCTGCGGGGTGGAATGTGAATGCCTGAATGGTTATCACATAAGAGAAAATGATATTTATTTGGAAATAATAGACCCCGTCTCAAGTCAAGCATTGCAGGATGACAGTATCGGAGAAATTGTCATCACTACATTTAACAGGGAAGCAATGCCGTTAATCAGATACAGAACAGGGGATTACGGCTCATACAAATCAAAAAGATGTCAATGCGGTACATTTTTAAAAACGTTGGAGCGTTCAAAAGGAAGAATTGACAATAAAATATTAATTAATAACCGATATATACACATAAGTGAATTAGATGAGTTTTTCTTCCGGTATGAACCAGTTTTAGATTATTCATTAAAATCAAACGATGAAAACATTGATGCAAAAATATTTTTATCGCAGGAATTTCCTGATTTACCGGAAAAAATAAAAAAAGAAATGCAGGAAAAGTTTAATTTGAGTATTAATATAACAACGGAAAAGAAAGAAAGTGTTTTATTATCTTCAAATACAATGATTAAAAGAACACCGGGACAGTGAGGACGCACCTAAAGAGCACCTTGTGAAATTTCCCATTGACAAAATGATGGTGAGATATAAAAATTAAAAGTGTGGCAGCAAGGTACGTTTCCACTGTCCGGGAGGGGTTATGAAAATTGTTAAAATGCCTAAGGTCAGTATGTTAAATAAATCCACATTAGCCTTCTGGAAAAAGGAATTGGACAATGGTTGGACAATGGGGACGTGTTTAACTTTCACACATTAAAAGGGAGAGTTTATGGAATACAATCTAAAAAGGATGATAATGTATCAATAAAAGAATGGTTAATTACCATGCTGATAGTGTATATATCCATAGTTAACATTGTAATGATTTTTGTTTGGCATATGGGTCCAATACCAAAACAAGCAAGGCTAATTATTTTAAAGCTACATTAATTATGTTTATAATTGGACTTTTTATTGTGATTTTATTATTTGGAATAATAAGCAGTAATATGATGGGTATATATTAATGAACCTAAATATTAAAAATTGAAAAGATAGGTTATTTAAAAGAAGGTTTATGAAAATTCATAAATCTTCTTTTCTTTATTTATACTTAGCCTTTAAATTATTCTTATTCAGTCTTTTTACTAATTAAACTAAATATTACATTTATATTACAAATGGATGGAAAAAGTGATTTACATAATTTCAAAAGTTAACGTCAAGTCACAAAAAAACAACGAATGAATTATGGGACCTCTTTCCTTGGAATTATAGATATAGCTATAAATTAGCGGGATTCAGGAAATATGTAAAATATCAGAAGGAAAAGTAGAAAAGATAGTTTCTACTGGCAGAAGCAGATGGAAAATAGAAAACGAAGCGTTCAATAATCAAAAGAATATAAGTTATGATATAGAGCATGCATGCTGTCTGGATTACAATGCAATAAAAAATCATTATTTATTGATACAAATTGCTGATATTTTAAAACAATTATTTGAAAAAGGTTCAGAGGTATTAAGGATATTAAAAATAGGGAAAAAAGAAATATCCTCAATATTAAAGAACCTCTTTAGCCAAGTCTCCATAATAATTGAAGATATATCCGTGGCACGTATGCAAATACGTGACCTATAACGGTAAAATTGTAACATGGGATGTGATAAAAATCAAATGAAAAATTCAATTTAAAACTTGTGAAATTAAATTAGTGTTTTAGCAAAAATAAGCTGATACCATATGGTAAAATTTTACATTGGATTTCTGGAAAAATTCAATATTGAGTTTCTTTATATAAAATTCGCTCTTTGGAGCTGGTAAAATATCCGTAGGGTTGAAAATAAAACCTTTATGTGATAATATTATCTAATAATATGATTAGAGTGTCGAAAGACAAATTTAATTCAATAAATTAAATATTGAACCTTGAAAATTAACACAAATTAATTTAAGTGGTAATTTTGAGGATTTTAAAGTAAATTGCTGACAGTATTCTTGCTTTTCTTGCATAACCCTGGTTCAAGTGTACACGAAGAAGAACTGTTTATATAATTTAACGGCTTCTGGAAGCTAACTGCTGCTATCTTAAACCCAAAGAATAACTTGGTTTTGAGTTTTCCTCTAACAGGTGTTATCCACATGGTATAACCTTCTGATTATGAGTGGTAATGATTCTACACCATTTCGGAATTTTGCAAATTCTTTGAATTCATTACCTTTCATGTACATTTGCAGTTTTACCCTCTCAGTGCTTCTTGATGAAATAATTGGTGATGCTTTGTTCTTGTGAAACGTATGATTGTACTGTTCCTGTGCGGACATTGGTTATATTAACTTTTAACAAGCGTTATTCTGTTCGAGGGTTAAAATTATTAGTTATTGAAACTTGACATACAGCACACTCTAAAACTTGTTTGTCGTCTGCACTGGATATAAATATCGGGAATTTTTCCTCCTTGTATATTAGCGGTTATTAGGTATATATTGTTTTCTTTTGATAGGGCTACATTTTCCGTATTGCCATATGTACCGCCTGTAACAAGGGTTGTTTTGTTTACTTCAGTTTCATCTGAACTGCTAATCGAATCTTTTAAGAAGGCATTGTCGCTGTAAATATTTTGCTCATAAGAATATTCGGTTATGGTACTTCCATTTTTCCAACTATCTCTGTTAGATTTGCAACATAACCTCGATGTTCCTTGTCGGCTTTTATTCTGAAAGTCGCATCTGGACTATATTTGGGAATATATTATCTGCAAAATTTTTTGCACAATATTCATTAAGAAATCGCATTTCTCTTTCTGTTAGATTATAAATATTGTCGTTTAGATTTACTTGATACGGTTGTTTGGAACAAAAGGCATTATCATATCCTCTTTATAGTAATTTTTATACTTCAATTATACTATAAGATCCTGTATTTTTAAGCCTTGTGTTAAATTTTCAAGGTAAAAATATCATATTTATTGATGAGCTTTTGACACCCTAATCATAATATATTGTATTATGCAGCCCTGAGGAATAAATAATTTACGCAATAAAAGATGTTGAAAATAGAGGAAA
>DAIMMU010000066.1:0-13676 GCA_036720515.1 Sedimentibacter sp. | reverse complement strand
ATGAGGAAGACGGCGACGAGCTTTGGACAGGAATGAAAGCAAACAAAGTATGGCCTTAACATAGGAATGGGGACGCACTGATAAGGAATGGGGACACCCCGATAAGGAATGGGGACACACCTCTACTATAGGGTCAGTCTCTGAGGGTAAGAGGAATGTCCCCGAATTTTGATAGTCTCTGAGGGTAAGAGGAATGTCCCCGAATTTTGATAGTCTCTGAGGGTAAGAGGAATGTCCCCGGATTTTGATAGTCTCTGAGGGTAAGAGGAATGTCCCCGGATTGAAACGAGGTACTTCATAAAGAAGTGCCTCGTTTAATGTTTTAGGTATGTTATATATCATCGTAATAAATAAATAATAAAATAAAAGATTGATTGTCATAAAAAAGGGTAATAATTAAATATGTGATTATAAAGGATCAGAATTAGAGAGGAGATTGGCATAATGAGCGAAGGAAAAATTTATAAATGGAAATGTACGGTTTGTGGAGAAATTGTGGAAGGAACAAAGCCTCCGGAAAAATGTCCCGTTTGCGGAGTAGGTCCGAAATATTTCGTTAAGGTGGAGGAAATTGAAGAGGCTGTACTTTCTGTTGATAAGGATAATATAGTAATAATCGGAGCAAGCGGTGCCGGAATGGGGGCAGCTGTTGAAATCAGGAAGAGAAATAAGGTTTCCGATATTACAATATTGTCAAAGGAAAGTGTAAAGGGGTATTTTAGACCTCAGCTTTCAAAAATGTTAAGTGATGAAAATATTACGGTTGAATCAATGTCAATTAAGGGGGAGGACTGGTTTAAGGAAAACAATGTAAAATTGCTGCTTAATAAGGTTGCTGAAAAAATTGACGCTGAAAACAAAAAAGTTGTTATAGATGAGAATGAAGAAATTCCTTATACTAAGCTAATTATTGCTGCCGGTGCGGAAGTATTTGTTCCTCCGTTTACGGGAAAGGATAAAAAGGGTGTATTTACATTAAGATATGCAAAGGACGGAAATGAAATCAAGGCATATGCAAAGGGTAAAAAAACAGGTGCAATAATCGGCGGGGGTGTTCTTGGCTTAGAGGCAGCCAATGAATTAAAAAATTTAGGGCTTAAGGTAACTGTTATAGAAATGGCCGACAGAATTCTTCCGAGGCAGCTTGACCATGATGCATCTAAAATATTAGAGCAAATTGTGAAGGATGCAGGTGTAACATTTTTAAAGGGTGTGAGTACAAAAGAAATTATCGGCGATGATGCCGTTAAGGGAATTTTGCTTGATAACGGAGAAATAGTTGATGCGGAGGTAGTAATTATTTCAACGGGAGTAAAGGCTAATTCTAAAATTGCCGAAAATACGGGGATTGAAATAAAAAGAGCAATAGTTGTAAATGAAAGGATGGAAACTGCTGTTGCCGATATTTATGCTTGCGGAGACTGTGCCGAATACAACGGAATAAATTATGCATTGTGGAGCGAGGCAATTGAACAGGGAAAGACTGCAGGAATAAATGCTGCTAACGGAGACTATACATATACTACCATAATTCCTTCAACAACCTTAAATGCTTTTGATAATAGTGTGTTTTCAATTGGGGATATAGGCTCTGACCCCAATACCGAATATGAAACCTATGAAGGAAATAACAAGAGGGGTTATATAAAACTGTATTTTAAGAATAAAATCTTATCGGGCGGTATTTTAATCGGTGACACATCTAAGACTGTGGAATTGGTTGAAGGCTTTGAAAAAAGTAAAACCATGGAAGAAATGATAGAAAAATTTAAAGCATAATTATTTAGGTTAACTATACATAATACGCGATGGTATTCATCAATCGCGTATTTTTTTATTTTTGACTACATGATATGACAAAATATTTTTAAAAGGTACTTTATAATGAATGATAGATTGTACGGGGGACTAAAATCAGTGCAACTGATCTGCCGCTATTTTTCTCTTTCTTTGGTCGTAAAAATAGGGTTATTGCATCTTTCGCTGCGGTTTTGAATGACGGGGTCGCCCTCGGGCGGATTATTGAGGGAGTGGTGTATGGTTTATTATGTTGAATATGTATTTGTTGAAAACTTTATTATAGATTTCATGCTGCTGTATATTACGGGAAAGCTAATTAAAAGGATAATAGTATTCAAAAGGCTTATTATTGCATCGACGATAGGCTCTTTGTATGTTATTTTGACATTTTATATCGGAAGGGAATTTATGACTTATTTCATTGTAAAATTCAGCATTTCCGTATTGATGATTATGGTGGCGTTTGATTCTAAGGGCATATTGACAAATATAAGGGTTATAATTTGTTTTTACATTACATCTTTGATGATGGTAGGCATTATCACCGCTTTATATTATCTTACTAATGATAAACTTACTGTGAATGCAATTATCATGTCCATATTTACGGGGTATGCTGCATTGCATTTCTTTTTTAAGGAAATAAAAGATAGAATTGCTAAACATAATTATAAAAGAACGGTGAATATTAGTATAGGCAATAAGTTTAAAACATTCAGGGGATTTATTGATACAGGCAATGAGCTGACAGACCCCGTTACGGGAAAACCCGTTATGGTTGTAAATATTGATTGCATCAAGGATATTATCAATAATGACACATATGACAGAATTATAGATTTTTACAAAAATAAATGCTACGAAAGCTTAATAAATGAAAGAAATGAGGTGAATTTACGAGTTATTAAATACAACACAATAAGCGGCAGCGGCGAAAATATGGTTTGCATAGTGCCTGATGAAATTGAAATAATAAATAACAATAATAATATTTTTATTGATGCAATTATCGGTATACATCCGAAAAGAATTAGCAAGGATGATTATGACGCACTATTATTTAAAAAAGTAATTGATTGGGAGTTGGAGACGGAGAATGGGTATGTTAAAACATGTTAAAGATTTTTTCAAAAAAATATTTAACTTTATTATAGATAAGCTAAGTGTAGTCAAGGATATTTTCTATATCGGAGGAAGCGATACTTTACCTGCACCCTTGACACAGGAGGAAGAAAAAGAAATAATAAACCAACTTAAGGATTCAAGCGAGGCAAAGACTATTTTAATTGAGCATAATTTAAGGCTTGTTGTCTACCTTGCCAAAAAATTTGAATCTACCGGTATAAACGTGGAGGATTTGATTTCCATAGGAACCATCGGTTTAATTAAGGCGGTAAATACTTTTAAGGTTGAAAAAAATATTAAGCTTGCAACCTATGCCTCCAAGTGCATTGAAAATGAAATATTGATGCATTTAAGACGGGTGGGTAAAACAAAGACGGAAATATCCTTGGATGAACCGTTGAATATTGATTGGGACGGAAATGAGCTTTTGCTGTCTGATATTTTAGGCACGGAAGAGGATGTTGTGTTTCGTAATATGGAAAATGAGGTGGATTTAAGCCTTCTTAACGAATCGATTAAAAAATTAAATAAACGGGAGTATATGATTATGAAGTTAAGGTTCGGCCTTGACAACACTAAAAGCTTCACCCAGAAAGAAGTGGCTGATATGCTTGGAATTTCACAGTCTTATATTTCCAGATTGGAAAAAAAGATACTTAACAGACTAAAAAAGGATATAAACAAAGCTGTATAAAAACCACAGCCAAGGAGATAATTTTAAAGGGGGATAATATCTTTAAAGGGGAAAACGACGATGATAAACAAAGTAGTTATATGTGGCGTTAATACTTCTCAATTGCCAACAATTAAGACATCAGAAATGAGGGGTATGATTAAAAAAATCCAAGAAGGTGATACTGAGCTTCGAGAACAATTCATTAAGGGGAATTTAAGACTTGTTCTTAGCGTAATTCAAAGATTTAATTCAAAAAATGAGCCGGTTGACGATTTGTTTCAAATAGGATGCGTCGGATTGATTAAGGCTATTGATAATTTTGATTTGTCTTTAGATGTAAAGTTTTCTACATATGCTGTTCCTATGATAATAGGAGAAATCAGAAGATATCTGAGAGATAACAATTCCATAAGGGTATCGAGGTCAATGAAGGATACGGCATATAAGGCGTTGCAGGTAAGGGAAAGGTTGACGGCAATTAATTCACAGGAGCCTACAATTGCTGAGATTGCAAAGGAAGTCGGCGTTGATAAGGAAGAAATCATATTTGCTTTAGAATCTATTCAGGAGCCAATATCGTTGTTTGAGCCTATTTACAATGACGGAGGAGATGCTCTGTATGTTGTGGACCAGGTAAAGGACGAAAAAAATATAGATGAGAAATGGATTGAAAAAATTACATTGGAAGATAGTATAAATAATTTATCCGCAAGGGAAAAGCAAATTGTGGATATGCGCTTTTATAAAGGCAAGACTCAAATGGAGGTTGCCGAAGAAATAGGGATTTCGCAGGCACAGGTATCCCGCCTTGAAAAGTCTGCATTATCCCAATTGAAAAAAGGATTTAAAACCTCATAAGTTATCATAGAATTCCGGGGACGGACCTTGAAATGACATTTGTCATTCAAAGGTCCGTCCCCGGAATTTTTCGTAAGGTTTTGTCATAATTGATTATAGTTGTACATAATTTATAATATCTAAGGGTTTAAGGTGGTGATATTGTGACTAATTATTGGGACTTGATCGAGAAGGACGTGGTAAATATAAAAAACGGCGAAGTTATAGGCCGGTTTGACGATGTGGAAGTAGATACAAAGATGGGGAAAATCACGGCATTTTATATAGAAGAAGCAAGCAAGTTTATGGGAATGCTCGGCAAAACCAAACCAAGAAGAATCAAGTGGGAAGAAATATTAAAAATCGGCATGGATGTAATAATAGTTAATGTTGATGATGATATAAACAACAGAGCAATTAAAGATATGTTGGATTAAAAAAGTCCTGCCCTATTTATTTAAGGTATGGGGACACAACTCTAAAGTTGGATAGTCTTTGGAGTTGTCTTTATATGAATGTCCCCGTTACATGATTTTCTGAAAAATAGAGGCAGGTCTTTTGCAGAGATTGAGACTTCTCTATTATCGCAACAATTCTTTTATTGTCTGCTTAGCAAACTTTTCTGCCTCTAAAATTGTTTCTATTGAATCAATTTCTGAGGGTGTGTGGCTTAACATAACCTTTTCGTTTATGATTCCTATGTCAAGGAAGCTTATTTTTTTGTCTAAGAATAATTTGACGCATACTTCATTTGATGCATTTAAAACAGCAGGCATTGTTCCTCCCGCTTTTAGTGCCTCAAAGGCAAGAGACAGGCACTTGAAGGTTTTCAAATCCGGTTTTTCGAATGTTAAGGCACCGATTTCGGACAATGATAAGCTTTTATAGCTGTTTTCCATACGGTGGGGATAAAACAGAGCGAATTGTATGGGAATTCGCATATCCGGCAGTCCAAGCTGCGCGATTGTTGAATGGTCTTTAAATTCAACACCTGAATGCACGATACTTTGGGGGTGTACAACAACTTCTATTCTCTCGGGCTCTATATCAAACAAAAATTTAGCTTCAATTACTTCTAAGCCTTTGTTCATTAGTGTTGCAGAATCGATGGTAATTTTTTTGCCCATTGACCAGCTTGGATGCTTTAGTGCAGCTTCTAAAGTTACGGTTTTTAAATATTCCTCGTTTTTTCCTCTGAAGGGTCCTCCTGAAGCTGTCAAAAGTATTTTATTTACCGATTTTTTTTCATTTGCCATGAGGCATTGGAAAATAGCACTGTGCTCACTGTCGACAGGAAGTATGGGAGAGTTATATTCTTTTGATAAATCCATTATGTATTTTCCGCCCGTAACCAATGTTTCCTTATTTGCAAGGGCTATTGTTTTTCCTTTTTTTATAGCAGCTGCAGTGGGCTTAAGGCCAATCATTCCCGATACTGCGGTAACAATTGTTTCGCTTTTTTCATATTCCGCAGTGGCAATTAAACCTTCCATTCCTGAAATAATTTCGGTTTTTATGTGGGAAGGAAGCATTCTTTTTAAAGCAAAAGCATTGCTTTCGTCCATCACGCAGCAGATATCGGGTTTAAATTCTATTATTTGTTCTTTTAACAGTTCAATATTGTTGTTTCCAGAAATTGCCGCAACTTTTATTTTATCACAATGTTCACGAACAACATCCAAAGTTTGAGTTCCGATTGAGCCGGTGGAACCTAATATACTTATATATTTCATGATTTCTCCTTATATGACTTTTAATAATGTCTGGTATGATCAGCAATTTATTGCTTTGTATATCCACAATGACAACTTAATGTACTTTGTGTTATTTTACCATAATATTTTTAAAAAAAATAGTTTTATTTAAGGGTTGTAAGTGGATGGGGTTGTAAAGGGGACGGGGGTTGCCGGGGGTGTCGAGGGGGCTTGGTTGTCATCATCTCCAATTGTTCTATTAAAAAAACACTTGTAATTACTTTGAGAACAGTATATGATATATAATCATACATAAGACATGGAGGGGTTTAATGGCTCAAAGTTATGAAAGCACAAGAAATTCAGAGCTGAAATCTACCGCATCAAAGGCTGTGTTCAAAGGAATCGCCGATGACGGCGGATTGTATGTAATGAGAAATTTGGAAGATAAAAAAGTTGATATAAATAATTTAATCGGGAAAAATTATATGGAAATCGCTGAAGTTGTTCTGAGTATAATGCTTGATGATTTTCCCGGGGAGGTTATAAAAAAAAGCATAAGAAATGCATACTCTCATAAGTTTGGCACAGAAGAAATAACTCCTGTTGTAAGGTTGGGAGAAAATTATGTGGTAGAGCTTTTTAACGGTCCTACATCGGCTTTTAAGGATGTGGCACTTTCCATATTGCCTCATTTGATGACAGCTTCATATGAAATGAATGATATGGAAGGTGAAGTTATAATTCTTACCGCTACATCGGGGGATACCGGCAAGGCAGCTTTGGAAGGGTTTAAGGATGTTGAGGGAACAAAGATTATAGTTTTTTATCCCGAGGGAGGAGTAAGTCAGGTTCAAAAGGCACAAATGGTAACTCAGGAGGGGAAAAATACATTTGTTTGCGCAATCAGAGGTAATTTTGACGATGCCCAGACAGGGGTTAAAAATATATTTGCAAATGAAAAGCTAAATATAGAAATGGCTTCTAAAAATAAAGTTTTATCATCCGCTAATTCCATCAATATCGGAAGGTTGGTTCCGCAAATAGTTTATTATTTTTATTCTTATATGTGGTTAATCGAAAAAGGGTATATAAAAGCTTGGGACATGGTAAATTTTGCGGTTCCAACGGGAAATTTCGGAAATATTTTGGCAGGCTATTATGCGAAAACATTAGGTCTTCCTATAAACAAGCTCATATGTGCTTCCAATGAAAATAATGTTTTGTATGACTTTATCAAGACCGGAATATATGATAAAAACAGGGAATTTCATAAAACTATTTCACCTTCAATGGACATTTTGATATCAAGCAATCTTGAAAGACTGCTGTACTATTTAAGCGATAAAAATAACAAGACGGTTAAGACGCTGATGGAAAAGTTAAATAGTGAGGGCAAATATGAAATAAACGGTGAAATGATGGATAAGCTTAATAAAGACTTTTACGGAGGATGTGTTTTTGCGGAGGATGCTAAAAAAACCATTTGCAGTACCTTTGGAAAATACGGATATCTTCTTGATACGCACACTGCCGTGGCGTATAAGGCTCTTGAAGATTATAAAGCTAATACGGGGGATAATACTGTAAGCTTAGTTCTTTCAACCGCGAGCCCGTTTAAATTTTCCAAAAGTGTTTATGAATCATTGTTTGGCAATGCAAAGGATGATGAATTCATGCTGATGGAAGAGCTGTCTAAAAAAGCTAAGGTAAATATACCGGCAAATTTGAAAAATCTTAAGGATAGAGAAATAAAGCACCATGAAGTTTGCAATATAAATGAAATGGAAAGCTATGTAATATATGTTTCAAATAAATAAATTAATTAATACGAGGTGAAAAGTGGTTAAAGTTACAGTTCCGGCATCTACTGCCAATATAGGACCTGGTTTTGACACCTTAGGGCTTGCTCTTAATTTGTATAATGAGTACACTTTTGAGGAAATTGATAAGGGACTTATAATTGAAGGGTGCCCTGATATTTTCGACAATAAAAACAATTTAGTTTATAAGTCATTTATGATTACGGCCAAAAAATTAGGGGAAAAAGTCAAAGGGTTAAAAATTTCAATGAATACGCAGATACCTGTCTCAAGGGGATTGGGAAGCAGCTCGGCATGCATAGTCGGCGGAGTGTATGGCGCTAATTATCTTTACAATGGAGGTTTGTCAAAGGATGAGCTGTTTGAAATTGCCGTTATGATTGAGGGACATCCGGATAATATTGCTCCATGCGTATACGGGGGCTTAACAGCATCCATTGTGGAAAAAAACAAGCCTTACACCATGCATTACAATATTAACGATAAGCTGAAGTTCTGCGCACTGATTCCTGATTTTGAAACATCGACCAAGGAAGCGAGAAAGCTTCTTCCCGCAACTATTAACTTTTGCGATGCGGTATTCAATATTTCACGGGTTTCATTTTTATTGAAGGCGCTTGAAATCGGAGATATAAATATGATCGGTATCTCATTAAAGGATAAGCTCCATCAAATGTACAGAGCAACTTTAATTCATGAATGTGATGATGTATCTGAAATTTGTATTGTTAACGGTTCATCCGCTATATTTATCAGCGGTTCCGGACCTACATTAATGAATATAACCGACAATGATAAATTGCCGGAATTAATTAAAGACAGCATTAGCAAGTTAAAATATGAATGGGAAGTTAAATTATTAAAAATCGATAGAAACGGTGCTAAGGTTGAGATAATATAAACCTGTCATTACAGCGCACTTAGGATGGCAAGTTTTGTAATCATAAAAAAAGAGGTGGACATATGTTAAAAAAATACTTGATTGTCAGTAAAAAGATTCTTCCGGATGTTTATGAAAAAGTGATTGAGGCAAGAAATCTAATTAATAACGGAAGCGTGAAGGGTATAAGTGAAGCGGTTAAAGTTGTTGGAATAAGCAGAAGCACATATTATAAGTATAAGGATTATGTATTTTCTCCAGCTGAGAACTCGATTGGCAGAAAAGCCGTGCTTTCAATGATGCTGAGACACGAAAAAGGCGTGCTTTCAAATGTTTTGAACTATTTATCACAAGAAAATGCTAATATACTTACTATTAATCAGAGCATTCCTATCAATGGCAAGGCATCTGTCAATGTATCATTGGATATTTCGGATTTAGGCAAATCTATTGATGATGTAATAGCGGAAATGAAAAAAATAAAAGGTGCAAGCTCGGTAAAATTATTATCAATTGAATAGGTGAGAGTATGTACGGGTTGGTATTGGAAGGCGGAGGAGCGAAGGGCGCCTATCATGTGGGCGCATATAAAGCCATAAGAGAATTAAATATAGAAATCGGAGGAATTGCCGGGACTTCTATAGGAGCCATTAATGGGGCAATGATGGTTCAAGGGGATTATGACTTACTGGAAAAGGTATGGTGCAGCATTAATTACTATGAATTGTTTGATCTTGACGAGAAAGTTATTGAAGATTTAAGAAGCTTCAATCTTCATGATATTAATTTTTCCTATCTTTTGCATCAATCCAAAGAAATCCTTGCTAATCGGGGATTGGACACATCAAGAATAAGAGAATTGTTCGATACATATATTGATGAGGATAAAATTCGCAGTTCAAATATTGATTTTGGAATAGTAACCGTAAATATAACCGACAAAAAGCCTATGGAGCTTCTCAAGGAGGATATACCCGAGGGAAAATTAGTTGATTTTTTGATTGCAAGCGCTAATCTTCCGGCTTTCAGAATTGAAGAAATGGACGGGAAGAAATATTTAGACGGAGGATTTTATAACAATCTTCCCATAGATATTCTTGCAAGCAAGGGATACAAGGACATTATTGCAGTCAGAACCATGGCGGTTGGTATTGTCAGAAGGGTTAAAATCAAAAGTTTAAATATTACTTATATCCAGCCGGTGGAAAGCTTGGGGTCAATGCTTGGAGCACTGGATTTTAACAGGGAAAGAGCTGAAGGGTATATTAAGTTAGGTTATTATGATGCTATGAAAGTCTTTAAGAAGCTTAAAGGCTATAAGTATTATTTAATTCCCTTTGAAGGCAATTTTATAAATATATTGGTTGATTTTTACAATGAATACAAGGATAGAATAATCAATATAGGAAATTTTTTAGGCTATTATGATACATGCGATGATAGAGTGTTTTTTGAAAAGATTCTGCCAAGATTAGAATTAATACTGGATATGAGAGGCAAAAATGATTATCAGGATATTTGCATAAGATTTTTTGAAAGAATTGCAGAAAAGTATGAGATTGAAAGATTTAAAATATATGAATCTGAGGAATTCGTTAAATTGACAATTGAAAAGTTCAGGGAAAATCCTACAGCCTTCATAAAAAACGTGCCGAATTTCGTTAAGCATAACAGGATATTGTCATTAGCGGTTAAAGATGATTTGGCTTTTGAAATTTTTGCTGAATTATTCCTATAACTTAAATGTGTCGGGGGGACGGGGTTGTTGTCACATTGTTGTCACCAACCCCGTCCCCTTGTCATTATTTAATTGAAATAATCAATTATACCATCTGCTATTTTTTCTGCCATTGTATTTTGGAAGCTAATGTTATGAATATTCATTTCTTCCTTTGGGTTAGACATAAATCCTATTTCTATCAGTGCGGCAGGGGTGTTTGTTTCCCTCAACACCTCATAGTTTCGGTCTAATATGCCGTCTCTGTATACTCCGTTAACGGTAATTGCATTTAAATAAACCGCTTCGGCTAAATTATAGCCATAGGACGGGTCCTTGTAATTTATGGTGTTGTAATAGGTTGACAAACCAAAATAATTGCTGTTGTTTAATGAATTGTGATGAATTGACAGGAGTATGTCGGCTCCTAATTTGTCAGCCATTCTGCCTCGTTCCTTATTTGTAATATATGTATCATTTGTTCGTGTCATATAGACAGAGGCGCCTAATTCATTTAATATTTCTTTTAAATTGAATGCAACATCTAAATTTATATGTTTTTCAAATTTGCCTGTGGAACTGATTGCTCCCGGGTCGTGACCACCATGACCGGGGTCAAGAAGAATTACCTTTCCGTTTAAAGGAAGAACTTCCTTCAAATAATAGCTGTTGCACCATCCTGCGTATCCCTTATGTGTAATTATTTTATCCCATCCGTTTTCGGAAGCTATTACTTTTACCAATTCGCCCTTTTCCAAAGTTAATATTTTTTTGTATTCAGATGAAGGGCCTGTCCTGATATTTAAGCTGTCGGTTGTTTTTTTATAAATTTTTTGATTCTCCGCATAGCTGTTTATATCATGTGTCACAAGCCATCCCGCCACATATCCGTAGCTTTTGTTATTAAGCTTAATTTTATACCATCCGTTTTCTTCGCCCACAACCTCAAAGGAATCATTTTTATTGCCCTGGGCTGCTACCTCGCTACTTAATGAAGCGTTGCTTCTTATATTAATTTTATCATAAAGAAAATATATTTTTTCCGACTGCTTGTATTCAATATCCGTTAACCAGCTTGCAATATAATATTCATTGCCGTTGTATTCAATTATATGCCAGCTGTGATATGTATCTATGTATTTTGCTTTGTCACCGGGAATCAGCTGTCCAACCTGTTTAGATTCGGTTGTAGGGGATGTTCTTATGTTGACATTGTTTTCTGTGTTGTTAACAACATATTTTTCGGAGCGAACCGTGATGAAATATTTCTCAACCCACCCGGTTTTTCCGTCCTGGGTCTTAACTTTGCACCATTCACCTTCCTGCTGAAGAATTTCAACCTTTGAGCTCATTTTCAATATGCTTTTTATATCCGAGTTAAGGCTGCTGCTTTCGTAAAGTGCAATATTTGATATATTTGTATAACCGGTTGAGCCAAAGGCATATATATTTATAGAAAGTAATATTATAATCATTAATATGGTTTTCTTCATCTTTTTCCTCCTTGGGGTTCTCAGTTGTTAAGGAAACTTAATATTACAAAATGCGGAATATCTTATTTAATTTGTCAATACCATTTAAATTATACCACTTTTCGACATATGTTCCATTACAGTTACATTACATGCAGAAGAAGGATTAAGAAAATTAAACTTGATACTCAAACGAAAGTTTTATATAATGAGTTTATAGTTGAGAGGAGCGATTTGTATGAAAATTTATAACACATTATCCAGAACAATTGAAAATTTTAAACCGATAGATGAAAATTTAGTTAAGATGTACACTTGTGGTCCGACCGTTTATAACTTTGCCCATTTAGGAAATTTAAGAATGTATATACATGAGGATGTTTTTGAAAAAACCCTTAGATACATAGGCTATAATGTTAAAAGAGTAATGAACATTACTGATGTGGGACATTTGGAATCTGATGCCGATGAAGGCGAAGATAAAATGCTGAAGGGCGCGAAAAGAGAAAATAAAACTGTGTGGGAAATAGCTCAATATTATACGGATGCCTTTTTTGAAGATATTGATAAATTGAATATAAAAAGGCCTGACGTAGTGGCGAAAGCAACCGACTATATAGCGGATTACATAGAATTTATCAAGGCATTGGAAGAAAAGGGATACACATACGTCGCAAACGGCAATGTATATTTTGACATTACAAAGGTTAAGGATTATACAAAACTTTCCGGGATGGATTTAGACAGCTTGAGGATTGCCTCAAGAGAGGATGTTGAAATAGATGTTCACAAGCGAAATCCTCAGGACTTTGTGTTGTGGTTTACCAAGTCCAAGTTTGAAAACCAGGCAATGAAGTGGGATTCTCCGTGGGGAGTGGGCTATCCGGGCTGGCATATCGAATGCTCTGTTATAAGCCTTAAAAATTTAGGCGAACAAATGGATATCCACTGCGGAGGAGTAGACCATATTCCCGTTCATCACACCAATGAAATAGCCCAGACAGAAAGCTATACGGGCAAGGAGTGGGTTAAATATTGGTGGCACGGTGAATTTCTCATTGACAATGACGGAAAGATGAGTAAGTCAAGCGGAGAATTTCTGACTCTTTCACTTTTAATAAAAAAGGGCTACAATCCATTAACCTATAGATATTTTGTTTTAAATTCTCATTACAGAAAACAGCTGTCATTTTCTTTTGATTCGATTGCTTCCGCAGAAAATGCATATAATAAACTCAAAAGCAGAATTAAAAGCATTAAAGACGCTGCCAATGGGAATATAGGCGAGAACAGGGAAGTATTCAATAAATTTAAAAATGATTTTGAAAATTGTCTGCGAGATGACTTAAACACCGCGAATGCAATAACTGTATTGTATGAAATGCTTAAGTCCGACAATTTAAACAATAATGAAAAGCTAAGCCTTGTTGAAGATTTTGATAGTGTATTGTCCTTAAGCTTGTTAAAAGAAGAAGAAAAAGACGATGTACATGAAGATTTGGCTGCTTATATTGAAGAAATGATTCAAAAAAGACAGGAAGCAAAGAAAAATAAAAATTTCCCGTTAGCCGACCAAATAAGAGCAGAGCTTTTATCTAAGGGCATTATGTTAGAGGATACAAGACAGGGTGTAAATTGGAAGAAAATAAATT
>DAIMMU010000271.1:0-1914 GCA_036720515.1 Sedimentibacter sp. | reverse complement strand
TTATGATATCCATTTTCCACCTCTCTTTTGCATATCAGTCCATATATTAGACGTACAATCTTAATAAAAAGTTCAGCAAATCGTAATTTTTTTGAAAATAATTTTATATAATGCTATCTTTGTAATTATATCATCTTGCGAGCGCAAATTCGATATGTAATTTTTATTATCAGCCCAATGTCAAGAAAAAAATCCCCTCCTATTTGTTAATGAAATGGGGACACACCTCTACCGTCAGATAGTCTCTTCAGATAGAGGAATGCCCCCAAACGTATCAGATTCTTCGAACTAAGCTCTTGGAGCGACACTGATGACGCATGTATTCATAACAATTACTTATAAAACTCATAAATTATTTGATCACATCGATTAACAAAGAATCTATCCACACCTTATTTTCACCCTCATATTCCATATAAATACATAGAACATCGGCATCTGTTACATTTATGGGCACCGTAATAGGTGACCAGATATCATCATATACATTAACCAAGGTATGAAAATTGGACTTAATAACTCCGTCCTTATATGCCTCAAAAACTATCTGTGCCTGTGTATCATATTGTGATTTGATTTTTGCTGAAACTCCTATTTGTTTCATAAGCATATAATTAAAATTTTCGTCGGTGAAATCAACGACCGCAAATAATGCCTTAACCTTGCTTTGTCCGTCATTTGCAACTACCATGGAGCTGTTTCCTTCAACATATATATCATTGTCTTTCTTAGCTTTATCTCCCGAATATCCTATACTTTCCAGCAGTTCTTCATTGAAATGAACATCCGTTGTATCCGAAACCGGTTCTTCGCCATCAGGAGTTACCTCCGAAGGTGTTTCTCCTTTAGGTGTTTTATTTGTATTGTTAACTGCTTCCGCCTCATTATTACTGTTAAATTTTTTTATTATTGTGTTGCCCATCAGAAGAACTGTAACTACAATTAACAGTGATATAACAGCTCTTTTTATATCCTTATTAATTCCCGTTGTTTTATTTGTGCTGCTTTTTTCCTTATCGTCTTCATCTTCATCTAAATAAATATTAAGAATATTATCATCGGTTTTTTCATCATGCACAACAACAGGTTTTTCAGGTTCCTTTTTCTCTAAAATATCGCCAGCTACCTCATCTCCGAAAATCATTTTAAATATCGGTGACCTTTTTAATTCCACCAATGCATCATTCGGAAAAATATACTCCCTTGTAATACATCTGACTATTATTTTTAATATATCCGGTGGTATTGTATCGGATATGTTGTAATCAATTATTTCAGCGCCCGAAAAAAGCATATGTATAATATTGCCTAATCTTTTAAAGGTTTCATTATCTGCAATGTCATATTCCTGTTCAAATATAAGGTTGCAGTCCACTATTAAATCATCATTTTCATCAATATATAATTTGTCCAAATCCAATATTTTCTGCTGGACTACATCAGTCATATCGTAAATATTCGTGGCTAAATTTATTGATTTTTCAGCGAAATTGAACTGCTGTTTCAGTGTCAGATTATTTTTTGCTAAATCTGTTAACCTTCTGCAATTCATTTCCAAAGATTCTGTAAATATATAAATTCGGTCTTCCGTATTGTAGCACTCTAAAATATTAGATTTAATACTTTTTAAATCCTGAATATTAATTAAATTTATAACTTTTTTACTTGTTATTATATTGGAGTAAAAAATTGCACCCGTATCATTGTCCTTGCATTCCAATATTCTTTGGAATACATTTTCATAAATAGTACGGATAATCTTGTAATTATTGTTCATAGCAGACCCTCCGAATATTCTTAGTTATATATTAACAATAATTTCGACAAAAATAAAGACATTTTTATATTTTTTTTACTCATCTGAAAAATGGGGTTAGGGCACTCAGGGGAATGCATCAAATTCGTTTGCTCCTT
>DAIMMU010000270.1:0-1915 GCA_036720515.1 Sedimentibacter sp. | reverse complement strand
TTTCAAAGGAAAATATCTACTATTTTACAGAAAGTAATTGCAAGGTTGAAGATTTTAATTTAGAATATGTAATAGATGACAATCTGAAAGCTCCTTTAAATGGGGATGTGGTAATAGGAAAAGCCAAGCTTTACAAGGATGGTCAAGTTTTGGGAGAATTCGAACTGTATCCTGAGAAAGATATTGAAAAGGAAAATTTATTTAAATTTTATATGAAAAATGTTCTAAAAACAACTATAAGATAAGCGAGGCAAAGAATGGATTATTCCGTAAATATAAATGTGTTTCAGGGACCTTTTGATTTATTGTTTCATCTTATTGAAAAAAAAGAAATAGATATTTATGATATACCGATAGCTGAAATAACAGACCAATACTTAGAGTACCTAAAACAAATGCTTCAATTTAATATGAATGTTGCAAGTGAATTTATATTTATGGCGGCAACCCTGATTGAAATAAAATCTCAGATGCTTTTGCCTCAGAAGGAAGCAGAAGATGACCCAAGGCAGGAATTGGTTACTAAATTATTGGAATACAAGCTGTTTAAAGATGTTTCCGAAGAATTGAAAAAATTCGAGGATGAAAGCAGCTTCTATATTTCCAAACCTAAAGAAGAAATGGCGATAACCTCTGATGTTAAAACAGAGCAGCTTTTTTTAAATGAAATAAATATATATGAACTGTACAATGTATACTTATCACTAATAAAAAAACAAAATTTCAAAATAGAAGAGAAAGAAAAATTTAAGGTATACAGAGAAAATTATCGTGTCAAAGACTGTATGGATGACATTACGAAAAAAATCAAAAAATTCGGGAGAGTTTCATTATTCAGTGTTTTTAAGGAAAAAGAAAGTATATCAAAAGAATATATTATTACATTGTTTTTAGCTGTATTGGAACTTTCCAACAAGCAGGGAATGAAAATATATCAGGACAATACATACGGGGATATAATAATTATAGGTTCATAGGAGAGAAGATGAATATTAAAAGTGTTTTGGAAAGCTTAATGTTTGCTTGGGGAGAGCCCCTGAGCATAAATGAAATATCAAAAATTTTAAATTTACCAGCCAACAGCATTATGTCTGTTTTAAAAGAAATGATGGATGAATGTAATGGTAATGATGCAAGAGGCCTTATTATACAAAAGTTCGGCAATTCATACCAGCTTACAACCAAGAGAGAAAATTATGAATATATTCAAAACCTTTTGCAAAGCACTGTAAACAAAAGCTTATCCACTGCAGCAATGGAAATATTGTCCATAATTGCATATAAGCAGCCTGTCACCAAGGTGGAAATAGAGCTTATAAGGGGAGTGAAATGTTCACAGGTTGTAAAAGGATTGTTGGATAAGGGATTGATAAAGGAAGCCGGAAAGCTTGATAAACCGGGCAGACCTACAATCTATGCCACAACGGATGAATTTCTGAGACATTTCGGATTAAGCTCCATTGATGAGCTTCCCTCTTTGCCGGGGGCATTCCTTCAACCCTTGGAAACTCACTCTGATATTGAAAATGAGGAGGAAAAAAAAGCAACCTAATACGTTGCTTTTATATTATGATAATATTAATAGTCTTAATAGGGGGACTGTTATTTATATATTTCAATATAAAGTGCTTAATAAAGATTAATTTTGCTTTTTCTTTTTTGCATATTTATTTTAATATAATTTTTTTCAGGAAAAAATATACGTATGAAAAAAGTATCAATTATTATGCTACTAAAAAAATTATAAACAGATATAAAAATCCCGATACAAGATATAAATTTAAAAAGCATTTCAAATACTATAAGCATGTAAAAAAAATATTTAATTTGTTTTATATAAAAAATATACTGATTTATCCTGAATGTATATCTGAAAAGCAATCCTTCGCCGTTGAATTTGCAATTGTTAACAGCG
>DAIMMU010000065.1:0-13889 GCA_036720515.1 Sedimentibacter sp. | reverse complement strand
TACCTTTCTTTGATGCTCTATATGATGAGCTGGATTATTTCAAGGTATACAGACCGGCGCATGAACAAAACGGCGTTCATGCGGCAGACGGATATGCAAGAAGTACGGGCAGGTTAGGGGTGTTTATAGCAACATCCGGCCCCGGGGCTACCAATACAATAACCGGTATTGCAAATGCCTATATGGACTCCGTTCCTTTGCTGGTTATATGCGGTCAGGTCGCGAATGCTTTAATAGGTAAGGATTCATTTCAGGAAGTGGATATAACGGGAATGACTCTCTCTGTTACGAAACACAGCTACATGGTAAGAAAGACCGAAGATTTGGAAGATGTAATAAGAGAGGCTGTAGATGTTTCGATGGAAGGAAGACCGGGACCCGTATTGGTGGATGTTCCCAAGGATGTTTTTTTGCATACCTGTGAATATAAGGGAAGCAGCGAATGCATCCGGGCTGAAAAGATTGTACCGAATGAAGATAGATTAAATATGGCTGCAGAATTAATTAATAATGCACACAGACCTGTTATTTATGCAGGCGGAGGTGTCAGAATTTCCAAAAATGACACCTTGTTGGTTGAATTTGCGGAAAAAACAGGAATTCCCGTGTGTAACAGCTTTATGGGCTTAGGCACTATTCCCAGAAGCAACGAATTATCACTTGGATTTGTGGGTATGCACGGATCCATGGAAACAAACATGGCTGTTGCAAATTGTGATTTGTTAATAGCTATGGGAGCGAGATTCAGCGACAGAGTCATAGGCAGTCCCGATAGATTTGCGCCAAAAGCTAAAATTATTCATATTGATATTGATTCTACGGAAGTTGACAAAAATACCTATGAAAGTATTCCTCTGATTGGAAATATGACTGATATATTAACAAAGCTTTTGGAAAAGGCGGACAGAAAGGACAGGCGCGGGTGGCTTGAAGAAATAATGTCAAAAAAGCTAAAAACCGATAATGAAGGACAATTTGTACCGGAAAACATACTTAAAGAAATTAATAAGCATTATAGGGATAACACAATAGTTGCAACAGATGTGGGGCAGCATCAAATGTGGACGGGACAATTTTGGAAGTTTAATAAGTCTGACGAATTTATTACATCAGGAGGATTGGGAACCATGGGCTTTGGAATGGGTGCTGCCATAGGCGCCCAGATTGGTAATCCCGATAAAAAAACCATTTTAGTGACGGGAGACGGAAGCTTCAGAATGAACTGCGAAGAATTAGTAACAATTTCAATATATAAGCTGCCTGTAAAAATAGTGCTTTTTAACAATAATTCATTGGGGATGGTAAGACAATGGCAGAGAATGTTCAGCAATGCACGATATTCTGAAACAGACAATTATGATGATGTTGACTACCGGCTTCTGTGCGCCGCCTACGGCATAAAGGCATATAAAACCGGTTCGATGGCTGAATTGGAAGAAATATTAAACAAAACGGACAGTTTAAATGAACCTGTTTTCATAGAGTGCAAAATTGACAAGGACTGCAGTGTCTATCCCATAGTGCCGCCGGGAAGACCCATTGATGAACTGTTGATAACGGGATAATGGGACAGTCCCCCGGCTGTCCGCTAAGAAAACTCACCGCTGTACCACCTTCGGCGCATATTGTAGGATGCATTTACAAATATTATTGATAAGAATACAACGGCGAAAACTGTTCTTATATTATAGGGAATCGCATATACCAATACCTGAATTGCCGGGTGCACAAAATATGCCAACAGCAGTGCGACTATTCCCCACAATAATGAAAATTCAACGCAGATATATGAATGAAGGTTGAAGGGATATGCACTGTAATCCCACAGTTTATAATGGAAAACCCTGTCTAACATTCTTCCTGTTAAATATTCAAGCAGTGTAACCGCAGCAATGCTTCCTGCGGTTGCACTTATAATAGCCCATAAGGGGTTGTTAATTGACAATTCGCACAATGTAAAAATTTCAATTATTAAAATGCCGCAAATACCATACAACGGACAAAATCCTTTTGTCAGAAACCCTCTGCTGATAAAAAAATTTTTTTCCGCAAGGCTTCTAAATACACTTTCCAGCAAAAAACCCAAGAATCCGTATATTAAAAAAAACAACATAAAATTCATTGCATCATACTGCATATTCTCACTCCTTTTAATGTATTCTTTGGAGTAATTGAAGAAATATGCCTTTTTGAAATGCCAATTTATGCTTGGAATTGTGCAACCTTCATATATTGTATAATTTATCTAAGTATAGATTTTTTTATATCAAAGGAATTTATATGAATGCTTTTAAATACAATCAAACTCATTAAGTACAACAGTGATAAAATAATTATTGATGAAAATAAAGAAACAATGTTATGGGAAGAATTCCGCACAAACAGTAAATATATATTCTTCGCCAAAAATGCTGATATTCCGGCAGCGGCAATAGGCTTAAAAATCCAGTTTGATATGTCGAAAACAATGCAGGATACCTGTAAAAGCCGTATTAAATATAAAATTGTATTAAGAATTGTAGTTAAAAAAAGTGCAAACAAATATGCGTTAAATCCGTACACAGGAACGAAAAAATAAATAATTGAAATTTTCAATATAGATTCGATTATATTAACTATAAAGGAGCTTACTTGTTCTCCAAGAGCATTAAGCATGGAGGATATAACCATGTTCAAATACATGAAAGGGCAGACATAAGAAATTAATTTTATCATAAAACCAACCTGTGAGTCATTGTAAACCGCTATGGCTATTTCGTGAGGGAATGCTATGAATACCGCAACTACCAATATTCCTGAGATAGCAGTAAAATGCAACACCTGTGACAGTGTTTTGGTAACTCTTTTTTCATTGGCGACTGCATTGTCCCCTGCAACGGCAGGAATTAACAGAGATGAAAGTGATGTTAAAATTGAAGAAGGGAAGAATAATATGGGCAGAACCATTCCCTTAATCATTCCATAAAGGCTTATTGCTGTTTCCGAAGACAGACCGTACAATAAAAGTCTTGTTGGGATTAAGGTGTTTTCAACGGTTCTTAATATTGAATTTAAATTTGATGTTGCGGAAAGAGGCAGTGCAATACCAAATATTTTAAAAATCATATTATCGGCTTGTTTACAGGGTTTATGAGAATATGGTTTTTTATCAAAAACATACATAAACCATACCAAGAATAAAGCAAATATTTCTTCCGCGGTCATTCCTATGGCAATTGCGGCGCAGCCGTATTCCAAACCCTTGGGCAGGAAGGTATCCATTATATAAAGTATTAAAAATATTCTTACAAACTGTTCGGTCATCTGAATAACAGATGGCTGCGTTACCTTCCCCAATGCATAAAAGTATCCCTTGTAGCAGTTCGAAATTGCCATAATCGGAAGGCTTGGAGCCAAGTACAACAAAGACAGCACCGTTCTTTCATCATTCAGTATACCGGTGCCTATATAATCTGCAAAGTAATACAATATTAATCCTGCCGCAAAACCTGTAAAAATAGAAATAGCTATGGATTGGTGCAGAACTTTTTTTGCGTTGGCATAATTCCCCACGGCAATTTCCTCTGACACTAATTTTGAAATGGCAACTCTTATTCCTGAGGTTGCCAAGGTAACCATCAGAAAATAAAAGGAAAGAATTAATTGATACAAGCCTATACCTTCCGCACCAAGGGTATTTGCCAAATATATCCTGAAAAACATACCCACAAAGCGGACGGAAGTAGTAGCCACAGTTAAAATCAAGGTACCTATAATAATTTTTTCCTTTTTCATAACTCACCTCAAAATTTGTACTCATATAATCATATGCGGCATATTAAAATTTATTTTAGGTACAATGAAGGTGATTATAAAAAAAAGCAGGGTATATTCCCTGCATTCAAGATTGTTATCCTGAGCCGTAACGAAAAACCTCCGGCTATTTTTCAGATTTGATTGACAGCATTTCCTTGTGAATTTTCTCTAATTCTTCGGGAATATTAATCTGCTGCGGGCATTTTGTCACACATTCACCGCATTTTTGGCAATTTCCTCCCTGCTCCTTGTCAGTCATGAACATAAAGTAGCTTCGAAGGGCAATATCTTTGTTTTCTGTTTTTTTATAATCATTGTATATTTCAAAAACATCGGGTATGTCAACTCCAAACTGACAATCCATACAATATCGGCAGCCTGTGCATGGAACCGGTTTAATTTTTCTTAAATCATCAATAACTAAGTTAATAACTTCCTGCTCCCCATCGGTTATTTTTTTTATGTCTGTAAATGTATCTATATTATCCTGAAGCTGCTCCATATTTGACATGCCGCTAAGAATTAAAGCTACATTGGGCAGTGATGCAACCCATCGGAGCGCCCAGGAAGCAATGCTTTGATTCGGGTGATAGTCCTTAAAACGCTTCATGGCATGAGGCGCAAAGGAAGCTAAAAATCCTCCTCTTACAGGCTCCATAACAAAACATGGTATATTCAGGCTTTCCAAGGTTTCATATAAGCTCTTGGCATCATTTTCTTTCCAATCCCAATAATTTATTTGAAGCTGTATAAAATCCCATTTATGAGCGGCAGCAAATTTTTGCAAGACCTCATTGCTGTCATGGAATGAAAAACCGATATTTTTTATTTTTCCTTCATTTTTTTTCTTTAGTATAAAGTTATATAAATTAAATTTTTCGACAGTTTCTATTGATTTTTCGTTTAAAGAATGAAGCAGATAAAAATCAAAATATTCCGTATTGCATTTTTTCAGCTGTTCATTAAAGAGCTTTTCAGCATCATCTTCTTCTTTTACCTTCCATACAGGCAGCTTGCTTGTTAAAAAATAACTTTCCCTCTTAAACTCTGTCAGTACTTTACCTAAAAATATTTCCGATTCTCCGCCGTGATAATTGTAAGCAGTGTCAAAATAATTAATGCCGCTGTCATAAGCGTAATGAATAAGCTTTTTGGCATTTTCAAAATCAATCTTGTTGTCCTTCGTTGGAAAACGCATGCAGCCATAGCCTAATCTTGGTAAGCTGATACCAAACTTTTCAATAAATTTTCTATCCATAATAACCTGCCTTCTAATATTTTATTAATTCAGGACATTTCTTTAATGCTTATCTGAAGAGTTTGTCCATAAATGCCTTATTACTAATTATTATAGCAGTGTTTTAAAAACTTTCAAGTAGAATCATGGGAAAGGGGACACACCTCTACTATGGGGAAAGTCCTTGCGGGTAAGAGGAATGTCCCCGTACTTATAGCAGTATTTCAAAAACATTCAAGCAGACTTTGGAGACAAGCAGTTTTTTCAGAATAACTTAGTAATAACTGTATAACCGAAAAATATTTTTATTGGCTATTGACAAATAAAACTAAGTGATTTATTATGAATATACCCCCCAGGGGGGTAGTATTGAATAACAAGAGGTGGATAAATGAAAGCCGATAAGGATAAAATTAATAGATTATTAAAAACCGCCGCAGGGCAGATTGAAGGTATTTCCAAAATGGTTGATGAAGATAGATATTGCATTGATATTTCAAATCAATTATTAGCCGTTCAGTCAATTCTTAAAAAAGCCAACAATGAAATTTTGAAGGCTCATTTGCATATGTGCGTAAAGGAAGCATTTAATGAAGGAAATGAAGATGAAAAAATCGACGAAATTATTTCAATAATTAACAAGGTTTCTAAATAAGAGGTGATTTAAATGAAGACACAAAAATTTGATGTTACAGGCATGACGTGTTCCGCATGTTCTGCAAGGATTGAGAAGAATATAAAAAAAACGGATGGCGTCATAGAAACAAATGTAAATTTACTTACAAACAGCATGACGGTTAAATATGATGAATCGGTGTTAAGTGACGGGAACATAATAAAGGTGGTTGAAGATACCGGTTATGGCGCATCCTTGGCTGAAAAACGAAAAGCCGAAACAAAAAAGGCTGCCGATACGGATGATAAATCTGAAATTAAAGAAATGAAAAAAAGATTAATCGTATCTTTTGTATTTGCGGTTCCCTTATTCTATATTTCAATGGGTCATATGCTTAATTGGCCACTTCCTAACATATTTCACGGAATGGAAAATTCATTGATATTTGCATTCACACAGTTTTTATTGTGCCTGCCGGTTATGATTATAAACAGCAAATATTACAGAATTGGATTTAAAACTTTGTTTAAAGGCTCCCCAAATATGGATTCTTTGATTGCCATAGGTACATCTGCGGCAACAGCTTACGGAATTTACGCAATATATAAAATAGGCTATGGTCTCGGACATATGGATATGGACATGGTAATGCAGTTTTCAATGGATTTATATTTTGAATCTGCTGCGGTAGTTTTAGCCTTAATAACATTGGGTAAGTTTTTGGAAGCAAGAGCTAAGGGAAGAACTTCGGATGCCATTAAAAAGCTGATGGATTTATCTCCAAAGACAGCCTTGGTCGAAAGAAACGGTATAGAGGAAGAAATTCCAGTTGAAGATGTGGTAATGGGCGATATTGTAATTGTTAAACCAGGTCAGTCGGTTCCTGTTGACGGAACAATCATATTCGGCAATTCTTCAATAGATGAATCCATGCTGACGGGTGAAAGTATCCCTGTGGAAAAAAAGATTGGAGACAAAGTAATAGGTGCCAGCATCAATAAATCAGGCTTTTTTAAATTCGAAGCTCAAAAGGTGGGAGATGATACCACGTTGTCTCAGATAATCAAATTGGTTGAGGAAGCAAGCTCCTCTAAGGCACCGATTTCAAAAATGGCTGACAGGATAAGCGGTATATTCGTACCTGTAGTAATTGCCGTAGCTGTTGCGGCAACGATAGTATGGCTGATCTTGGGAGCGGATTTCGAGTTTGCCCTTTCAATAGGAATTGCAGTGCTGGTTATTTCCTGCCCCTGTGCATTAGGGCTTGCAACACCAACCGCAATAATGGTTGGCACCGGAAAGGGAGCCGAAAACGGAATACTTATTAAGTCGGCTGAAGCATTGGAAATAGCCCACCATATACAAACAGTCGTTATGGATAAAACAGGAACAATAACCGAAGGTAAACCAAGAGTTACAGACCTTGTTACCGACGGAATAGATGAAACTGAAATGTTAAGAATAGCCGCATCCGCAGAGAAGGGCTCAGAACATCCTTTAGCAGATGCAATAGTTGAGGAAGCTAAAAATTTAAGCTTGGATTTATACGACGTGGAAAATTTTGAAGCAATTCCCGGGCAAGGCTTAATAGCTGCAATTAATAACAAAAAGTATTATCTTGGTAATTTAAGATTAATAAACGAGCAAAATATAAATATCAAGGACTTTGAAGAAAAAAGTATGAAATTTGCGGAAGAAGGAAAAACACCTTTATATTTTGCGGATGAAAATAGTGTATTGGGTATAATATCGGTGGCTGATATTGTTAAGCCTACAAGTGAAGCGGCAATCAAGGAATTTGAAGCAATGGGTATTGAAGTTGTAATGCTTACGGGTGACAATAAAAAAACAGCGGAAGCAATCAGAAAACAGCTGAATATTTCAAGAGCCGTTGCGGAAGTATTGCCTCAGGATAAGGAAAGGGAAATAAGAAAAATTCAGGAGCAGGGCAGAAAGGTTGCCATGATTGGTGACGGTATCAATGATGCTCCGGCGCTTGCCAGGGCAGATGTAGGAATTGCCATAGGAGCAGGAACGGATGTTGCCATAGAATCAGCGGACATAGTGCTTATAAGAAGTGATTTAATGGATGCTGTAACGGCAGTTCAATTGAGCAAGGCTACAATCAGAAATATAAAGCAAAATTTATTCTGGGCATTTATTTATAATACAATCGGTATACCATTGGCGGCAGGAGTATTTTACAGCATATTGGGATGGAAGCTTAACCCCATGTTTGCCGGAGGTGCCATGAGCTTAAGCTCGGTTTCGGTAGTGTCAAACGCATTGAGGCTGAAATTCTTTAAGCCGGCGAGAATGGCGAAGGAAGCTTTAAATGTTTATTCAAAAGAAACAGATGTTTCGTATAATAAAGAAAAAACAACAAAAAATAATAATGGAGGAAATGAAATGAATAAGGTATTAACAGTTGAGGGAATGAGCTGCGGACATTGCAAGGCAGCTGTTGAAAAGGCGCTGAAGGCAGTGGACGGAGTGGAAAATGCAGTGGTTGATTTAGAAAAAAAATCAGCAGATGTAACATTAAGTAAAAATGTAGACAGCGATGTTTTAACAAAGGCAGTAACCGATGCCGGTTATGAAGTAACAGAAGTAAAATAGGTATAAGCAATTAAAACCCTCGGCTCATAATCCGGGGGTTAAATTATCTTGAAACATGTTAGCAACTATAGTAAAATATTGCAATAGGCAGCGGGATATGGCTGACCCATCACAACGAAGATTGAAAGAATTGCCATGCTCATCAGGGTAATTACGGCTCAACGGTAAAAGGTATTAATATGAAAAATTTGAAATATAAAAATAAGTGGATTATAGCACTGATTTCGATATCGGTTTTAATTACGCTATTTGTAAAAAACAATTCAAGCTATGCAGAGTATTACGCTGTTAATATTTACCCCATATTTGTTAAAACCTGGGGATTGATTTCATTTATAACTAACCGCTCCTTAGCAGAGCTGATCATAATTGTCTTTATATTGACAATAATATTGTTAACAGCAGTTATCATAGTGAAGACTGTGAAAAGCAGGACATCTGCATATATTAAAAAATACATTTTTGGAATAGCCTCATTTTTTTCAGTGGTGTATTTTGTTTTTGTTTTATTTTGCGGAATCAATTATTACAGATATGAATTTACCTATTACAGCGGCTTGAAAATTAAGAAATCTTCCAAGCAGGAGCTGATAACACTCTGTGAAGTTTTAATTGAAGATGCAAATGAATACAGGGCAAAGCTTAGCACCGATGATTCCGGAACTGCACAATTATTCGACAATTATTATGAAACTGCCGGGAGAGCCAAAGATGCCATGAATAAAATATCTGAAAAATACAAAGTTTTGAAGGGAGGATTCTCGTCTCCCAAGGCTGTTAAACATTCAAAGATAATGTCCTATTTAGGAATAACGGGGGTATTTTTTCCTTTTACATTTGAAGCAAATGTTAATGTTCATATACCCCCATATCAGATTCCTTCAGTGATGCTTCATGAATTGGTTCATTTAAGGGGATTTATGAGGGAGGATGAAGCAAATTTCATAGCATATTTGGCAAGCATTAAATCAGGATACGATGACTTTTATTACAGCGGAACAATGACGGCGCTGACTTATTCGATGAATGCTTTATATTCTGCAGATTATGATGAATTTGTACGTCTTTATAATCTGTATTCGGAGGATGTAATAAAAGATATGGAATTCTCAAGAAATTATTGGAAGCAGTTTGATACAAAGGTTTCGGAAGTAGCCGACAAAATAAATGACACTTATCTGAAAGCAAATAACCAGCAGGACGGAGTGAGGAGCTACGGCAGAATGGTCGATTTATTGTTGGCATATTACAGGTAAAGGCATAATTAAACATCTTTGGGATAAACTAATCGAACCATTGATGAAAGGAGATATGCCATGGCGGAAATTAAATGCACTGTAACAAATTGTTATTTTAATAAAAGATTGGGATGTACAGCTCCGACGGTTGCTGTTGAGGGAAAAAGGGCAGATGAAAGCCGTTCAACCAACTGCGATACATTTATTGAGCAGAAACCCGGCATACAAAGCTCCGTGAAGGAGCCGCTGAGTGACACGTATATAAAATGCGAGGCTTTAAAATGTGCCTATAATGAATCTCAGCGGTGTGAAGCAGCCGATATTATAATTAACGGAAAAAATGCGGTCGTTCCTGCGGAAACCTGCTGCAGCACATTCAAAGCTAAATAAAGTTGAAATTTGTCATCCCGGGCTATTGCTCAGGATGACATAAATGTGGTTTGTCAATAATCAAAAGATGAACCATTTTTTTATGTTTCGCAAATAAACTTTTATGGTATAATTAGGAACAATAAATTATTAAAATACGTCAAAGGGAATAAGAGGTGAGATTATGAAAAATATTAATAAAATATTTGTGATGACCCTAATTTTAATTTTATGTTTAAGTATTACAGCTTTTGCTCAAGACGGAATAAAAATTTATGTGGATAATGAAAAGGTATTATTTGATGTTGAGCCCTTCATAGAAAACGGAAGAACATTGATACCGTTAAGAGGTGTTTTTGAAAAGTTAGGCGCCAAGGTAGACTGGAACAAAAGTCTTCAGGAAGTGGTTATTAAGGATGACAACAATGAAATAGAAATGATTTTGGGCAAGGATAAGGTAATTGTTAACGGTATTGTCAAGGATATTGATGTATCCACGAAGATGATAAACAGCAGGACATTCGCTCCCCTCAGGTTTATTGCTGAAAGTTTAGGACATACAGTAAGGTGGGACGGAAATGAAGGCTCAATTTATATTACTAAAAATAACACTGTCCCTGTTGATAAAAACATAATTTCTACTGTTGGTACAAAGGAAAACTTAATTGCTTTGTTAGAGTACAGTTCAAAACTTTATAATTATGTTTGGATGGATAGAAGCGTTGTAAACAATATAGCAGATGATTCCATATCAATTGAAGCCCCCGTCATGGCTCCCGAGACCCCCGAAGCCATGAAATCCGAGTCTGCTGCAGCCTCCGGCACGGATAAATCCGATACAAATAATCAGGTTGAAGGTGTCCAGGAAGGAGATATCATTAAAAGTGACGGAAAATACATATATATCAATACAAGCACAGGGCTGAAAATAATTGATTCTGATCCAAATGCTCCGAAGGTTGTCAATACAGTAACAATTCCTGAGAACACCAACATAATTGAAATTTTTACTGCAGGAAACAAGCTGATTGTAATCGGTCAAAATAACTATTTTTATATTATGAATGAGCCAATGGACGGTATCAATACAATAAAGCCTTCTATAATGCCCCCCGGAAATTATGAGGACAGGACAAATGTGCTGATTTATAACATAGAGAATATCAAAAAACCCATACTGGAAAGGGAATATCTTTTTGACGGCAATTATTTATCCGGCAGGGTGATTGATGACAGCCTATATTTGATAAGCAACAAATATATTAACATAGGATTTAACTATTATGATAAAAAGGATATAGAAATACCTCTTCCATATTATACGGATGTGCTAAATAATGAGAAGCATGAATATGGATATGATAAAATCAAGTATTTCCCCAACTATATCAATTCAAGATATATGTATACAATTGGAATCGATTTGTCATATAAAGCATCCAAGCCGGATGTGGAGGTGTTCTTAGGCGGCTCCGATATAATTTATGTATCCCAGGAAAGCCTGTACGCAGCGGTAAATGATTATTCCTATGATTACGGAATTAGTCAGATTGAAGCATTTAGTCCGGAATATACAACAAGTACGGTAATCTATAAATTTAAATTGGATAAGGGAAAAATAGGTACAGCTGTTCAGGGTGAAGTTCCGGGAACCATAATTAATCAATTCTCAATGGATGAGCATAACGGTAATTTCAGAATTGCAACAACCACCGGTGATATGTGGAATGATACATCCAAAAATAATGTATATATTTTAGATGAAAATTTAAAAGCATTAGGTAAATTAGAAGGTTTAGCCGAAGGTGAAAGAATTTACAGCACACGCTTCGCCGGAAACAGGGTGTACATGGTAACATTCAGGCAGGTTGACCCCTTGTTTGTAATTGACACATCAAATCCAAAAGCTCCGGAATTAAAAGGAATGCTTAAAATTCCGGGATACAGCACATATTTGCATATGGTTGATGAAAATCATATATTAGGCTTCGGATATGATACGGAAGAAAACCAGTGGGGAGGAACCGTAACCGGAGGCTTAAAAATTTCAATGTTTGATGTTACAAATGTCACTAAACCGAAGGAAACATTTACCGAAATAATCGGGAAGGCAGGAACATATTCAGAAGTATTATACAATCACAAGGCACTGATGTTCTCTTTGGGCAAGGGGATAATGGCATTTCCTTTAAACAGAACAACAGATGGTTATAAGAGTGATTTTAACGGAGCATATATTTATAATGTTACTGATGACAGCATTAACTTAAAAAATATGATAACACACAAGGAATCAGACAAGGCATACGGAGATGAAATCAAAAGAATAATATACATCGGTGATTATTTGTACACATTATCCGAAAATAAAATGCAGGTGCACAGTATTGATACAAACAATAAAATAAGTGAGCTAATAATAAAATAGGGTTAGTCATCTTTAGCCTGCGGCTCAAAATGGCACGGCATGGCAAAACTGCGTATTTTAGGGAGAAAATCATGAAAAAGTCCAATTTTTTTGCATTTATTTCAAGAATGAAATACATTAACCGTTGGGGATTAATGAGAAGTACCAAGGAAGAAAATGTATCTGAACACAGCCTCGATGTTGCGGTAATTGCTCATGCCTTGTCCGTTATACGGAAGAAACGGCTGAACATGGATGTAAATCCGGAAAGAACGGCTCTTTATGCTATTTATCACGATGCGGCTGAAATATTTACCGGAGATATGCCGACACCGGTGAAATATTATAATTCCGTAATTAAATCGGCTTATAAGGAAGTGGAATTATCAGTAAATGAAAGGCTTTTGAATATGCTTCCCGATGATTTTAAAGATGAATTTGAAGATGTTTTAATACCTAAGGAAAATGAGAAAGAAATATGGAAGACCATAAAAGCGGCAGATAAAATAAGTGCATATATTAAATGCATCGAAGAAGAAAAATCAGGAAACAAGGAATTTTTAAAAGCAAAGCAATCAATATTAAATGAAATAGAAAAAATGAATATGCCTGATGTTAGAATATTTATGGATGAATTTTTAGAAGGCTATGGCTTGACCTTGGATGAAATGGAGATGTCCTAACCCTATTTTTCGGAGTGTTTTTTCCGAAAAATAGCGGTAGGTCATTCGCAACGAATTCCCAATTTATGAGACGTAAGGAGCAAATAAATTGGTGAATGAGACTGCGGAGTCCGATGGCGATAGACCTTATTTTCATAATTAAACAGCAAAGGATAAATAGCATCCGCTCATAAAGCCAAGCAACAAAAATATTGAGCTGCTCTTACCGCTGTAAAGAATCTTTGCTTCGGGTATTAATTCATTTGCTGAAACATAAAGCATGCTGCTTGCTGCGGTTGAAAGACAAAAAGCTGTGAAGTAATCTGAAATTCCTCCTATTACTGCTCCGAATGCCGCCCCGAGGGCAGTAGGAACTCCTGTAAGAAGAGTCAAAAATAATACCATAGCAGGAGATACACCTGCCATAATCAAGGGGATACCAACGCTTATGCCTTCCGGTATATCATGGGCTGCAATGAGTATTCCTATTTTTATGCCTAAATTATCCGAGTAAACATAGCTGGAGCCCACAGCCACACCCTCCGGGAAATTATGTAAGCTTAAACTGATTATAATAATTAAACTCATTCTAATATAGTTTAACTTTTTTCCTTTATATTGGTTTAATTTTTTGACGGGAATCATATCATTTGCACAAAAAACAATCATAAGACCGATCGCAAGACCTAATGTAACTATAAAGAATCCGCCGATTTTATATGCTTCAGGCACAAGATCAAAAGATGTTACCGCAAGCATAATTCCTGCAGCATAGCTTAAAATTCCGGAAACCATTTTATCACTTGGCTTATATATCAATATTGAAATTAATCCTCCTATTGAAGTTCCGATTCCTCCAAAGACGAATCCCATTATTAGATAATTTAATAAATTCACAATAACCATCCTTTCCCGGTACATTATTCTTACACCACAGACAATCCCC
>DAIMMU010000269.1:0-1923 GCA_036720515.1 Sedimentibacter sp. | reverse complement strand
CATCAATCAATTCATAAATTAATCCATCTTTAAAATCAATTCTATAAAATTCATCTGTATTCATGCGTTTTTTATCTTGAATTTCAGACATAATTATTCCGCCCTTCCTTTAGCACAATTGTAAAATACCAACTTACATTAATTAGTATATCAAATAATGCTTCCTCTATCAATGAGTTTATTTCATTCTGTGTCTATGAATCAAAAATATTTTTTATCTTTTAATTGCAAGATTAATTTACGCAACATGATATTGATTTTAAGATTAATAAAAAAAGATGGACAATTTCATCCTGAGTGTATTGGAAGATCCTATTTTATATCATATGGAGAAAATATTCCTTTTGTTTTTGGTAAACTTTTTGTATACTATAGCTACAACAATTAGAGGAGGGAATATGAAAAACTTAAAATTTATAGTTATTTTATTTATAGCTTTGCTAACGTTTTCTTATCAAAATTTAATTTTTGCCGAACAATTTGTTTTTGAGAATATCGATTATAATAAATCTGACAGCATGCGTGTAATATCAGATGGAAAAGAGGTTCAGTTCGATGTTAAGCCACAAATTGTAAACAGCAGAACTTTGGTACCTGTAAGGGCTTTTTTTGAAGCAGTAAATTTAACAGTTGAATGGGATAACACTACTCAAACTGTAAGCGGATATAATAACGATAACTCTAATTTAATTAAATTTGTTATCGGCAGCAATAAAGCAATTATTAACAATCAAGAATACTCACTTGATGTTCCTGCAAGCATCATAGGAAGCAGGACTATGGTTCCTTTAAGATTTATTTCTGAAGGCATGGGATATAAAGTAGTTTATATTGGGGATTCAAATCTGATATTAATCAGCAAAAATGATATAATTGAATGGCGCTTCGGCGGATATGAAACCGATGGGGCAATTAAAAAATTTGAGGACATGTATGTTAACGGTGAAAAGACGTCGGAAAAAAGATACATTATAGAGTACCCTGATAATGTAATTGCTTTAGTAAACGGTAAGCAAGTGACTCAGGAAGTATATGATATATTTGCAGCATTGGACATACAATCATATTTATGGCAAGGTTTAGATCCTGACCAGCCGGAAATTTCAGATATGTTTGTTGATGAGGAGGATGTCATATTAAATAAAGTAATAGAAAATTTCGTTTTGCTTGATGCGGCAGAAAAACAAGGTTCGAACTTAAGCGAGAAAGAATATGAAGAAGAGTTGGAAAAAAGTTTATTTTATAATATTTATATATATGACGATCAGGAATTTTTTAAAGCCAATAAACATATTGAAAAATATTTGATTGATACGGCTGGCGAAGATGTATTAATTAACGAATATGTTTCATCCAAAATATGGAGCAATGTCCCGAAAGACGATGAATTAAAAAAATTAATTGAAGAAAGAAAATTAGGACAATATGTGATGGTAAATCATATTCTTGTAGAAACTGAGGAGGAAGCAAAATCCGTCTTGGAAAGACTAAATAACGGAGAAGATTTTTTCCTTTTAGCAATGGAACTGTCTCAGGATACATTAAGCAAGGACAACGGAGGTAGTTTGTTTTTCATAGGATATGATTTTTTACCTAAACCATTTGTAGATGCTGCCTTTTCTATGGAAATAGGTAGTATAAGCGAGCCTGTTAAAACAGAATATGGTTACCATATAATAGAAGTGGAAGATACTTATTATGAACCTATTACTTTAGAAAATTCGAAAGAATATCTGATTGATGTATATAATGATGATAGATATGACGAACTTATTAAAGGTCTCATAAACGAGGCGGAAATAATTATAAAAAAGTAGTTGAAAAAAGGGAGATTCGTGCTTCGAACCTCCCTTTTTTTTATTCAAGAAATTTAACCGATATTAAATCCGCCGTATCAACAGATGATGTATATGATGACTTGGC
>DAIMMU010000064.1:5793-13922 GCA_036720515.1 Sedimentibacter sp. | reverse complement strand
TATAATTATTTGATTTATTTGTCATTTTTTACTTGACAATTCATAGTTGGTCTCCATAAAAATATATAATTATCATGAAATCGATATCACATTTTATTATATCATTTATTTTATAAAATTGGTATCCTAAATTTTAAGTTTGGCAATCATATCACGTTTTTTATTGTTTTCTAATAGTCCCTTTCTTTGTTTCTAATTATTGTTAACAAGCTTAACCCTAAAATAAAAGCAGGCTTTATTATGCTTAGCATATGCAGCCTGCTTTTTCGTAGAAATATTTTTAAATTTGATTATTTTTGTTATTTATTTTTCTTTTCCCATGCTATTAATACAACATCTTTTCCCAATTCCATCTGCAATTGCTCTTCTATCCGTTTAAAACGCTCGCAATCATTTCCCTTTATATCAGCAATTTTATAATTATTATCCATAATATCTTTTCCTCCGAATTTTTAGTGAGAATACTATATTATTTTAAACAAAATAAGTGTATATATTCTGTAAGAATAATTCATTTAGATATATTATTGGAAAAACATCATAAAAATTTGATTTCAATCGTAAAGTGTAAAAGGATAGCTTTTTGGCAATGATGTAAATTCGGTGTAGGTTTTTGTTTTAGGATGTCTGAATCCAAACTTATATGACCAAAGGGCTATAAAGGTGAATTCTTTTTTCTTCATGAACACTTTGTTGTATTTGTTGTCACCCCAGATGGGCATGCCCGCATTTGAAAGCTGAAGTCTTATTTGATGGTGTCTGCCTGTATGCAGCTTTATTTTCAACAGTGTCAGCGTGCCATATTCGTCTGTATCGGTTGTATCCATTACTTGGTACTCTAATTTTGCAAGCTTGGCATTTTTGTCATCTGATGCAGTTATTTTTGACATATTGATTGTCATAAGTTTTTTTATGTAATCCTCCAATATGCCGCTTTCTTTTTCAGACCTGCCGCAGACAACAGCTAAGTATTCCTTGTTGGTCTGCCTTAATTGAACTTGTTTTGACAGTTCCTTGTTGGCAAAATCATTTTTAGCAAAAACAATGATACCTCCCACGGGGCGGTCCAGTCTGTGAATTAATCCAAGGTATGGATTATCTGTCTTGTCGCTTAAATATTTTAATGATTGCGACATTAAATCTTCATCATTTGTTTTATCGCTTTGGGATGGGATACCCTGAGGTTTTATCAGACAAAGTATGTGTTTGTCTTCATATATTATGTTTAAATCCATTTTTCTCCTTAAATCAAATCTTCATAGGTTGCATTTACTGCCCTAATCAAATCCTCCGGTTTTATTATAATCTGTGTTCCGATTACTCCGGCACTGACTGATATTTTATCCTGCAAAACCGCCGATTCATCGACAAATGTTTTATAGCTTTTTTTCATCCCTATGGGTGAGCAGCCTCCCCTTATATAGCCCGTATTTTTTGTTAGGTCCCTTAATGGGAGCATTTCAATGTTTTTTTCATTTGATACTTTGGCAGCCTTTTTCAAATCAAGCTCATATTCAACAGGAATACAAAAAACATACAGTTCCTTGCTGTGACCGGCGGCAACCAATGTTTTAAACACTGCCTCGGGATTTTGTCCTGTTTTGTGGACTACCGATATCCCGTCTATTTTTCCGTCCTCACATTCGTATGTCATATAATCATAATTAATATTCATGGAATCAAGAATTCGCATGGCATTTGTTTTATTGATTTTCATTTCCTCAATCCTTTATAGGTATGGGAGACACATCTTCAAAATCTTTCGGCTCTTTGATAGATTGCTTTCAAAGGAATGTCCCCGTTTTTTTATATGTCATTTAATAACAAATGAACCGGCATCAAATGAATTGATAATTAATTCATACGCCAAAAATAAGTTGAAAAGCAAAGCAATAATTGTAATTATAACAAACTTTGCCTTTTTAGTTTTGTGATGAAACAATGCCATTGCAGCAATGCTTCCTATTATTCCTCCCATGAAACCCACTATGTGAAGGGTGCTTTCTTTAATTCTCCATTTATCCTTTTTTGCTTTTTGCTTATCTATAAAAAATAAAGCAAAAGAAATAATGTTTACAATTAACAGGTAAATCAAAATATATTTTATATTATCCATTTTTCTTTCTCACTATTAGTTTATTTATTTTTTTGCCTTCATTAACAAACCGTTCTTCATACTCGGTCATAATATTGTCTTCCTTGTATGTACTGTTGTGCAAATCTCTTGTAACCGCGATGAATTCCCAGCTGTCTTTTTCAAATTGCTCAAGTGAATATTCAAACAGGTCATTGTTGTCTGTTTTCATATGAATTTCACCCTCATCAGCAAGAACGATTTTATAAACCTCTAAAAAGTTCTTATGAGTCAAACGTCTTTTGTAATGGGAGGGTTTAGACCATGGATCGGAAAAATTCAGATAAATTCTGTTAATCGAACCCGCTTCAAATACTTCCTCTAATATATCTCCGTTTGAATAAACAATATAGTAGTTTGGAGGGTCATTTTCATATGTTGATTTTGCACATCTATATGCAACCTTGACACTTTTCTCAAATCCGAAATAGTTTATATCAGGATTTTTAATTGCGTTTTCCCTTAAGAATTTCCCTTTCCCGCAGCCTAACTCCACATGTATTGGATTATTGTTTTCAAATACTTTATTTAATTTATATCCTCTTTTCTCCGGCTCAGTAATTGCTTTTTCACAATTTTTCAAATATTGGTACTGTCCCGGAACATATCTTAATCTCATAACTAATATCCTTCATATATATTTAAAAAATATTATACAATATTATTGTAAAAAATAACAGCTGTTTTTATTTTCATTATTTGTTTTAAAAAACGAAGAATTAATAAAAATCTCCGTTTTTAGCAAGACACAGCGTTAGGGGAAAGCAAATTTCGGCGAATTAAGTATATAAATATTTTCTTAAGTCTATTGCAAATTATAGAAATAATTAGTAGAATGAACTTATAAAACAATAAAGAGGTGTCATATGGATTTTTTAATGAATTTGGAAGGACCTTTACTGTATATTATAATATTTTGCGCAAAAATAATAGAGGTTTCCATTTCAACTATCAGATTAGTTCTTATTAATAAAGGCGAAAGGGTTAAGGGTGCAGTTTTAGGCTTTATTGAAATATTGATATGGCTTATCGTTGTAAGCTCTGTTTTAAACAATATTACCGAAGACCCCATAAAGGTGTTTATATACGCCGCAGCCTTTTCATTAGGTAATTATTTGGGAGTTACAATTGAATCAAAAATTGCGGTAGGATTAGCTTCAATTCAGGTGGTGGTAAACGGGAAAGACGGAGAAGTTCTTGCTGATATTTTAAGAGAGCAGGGATATGGCGTTACAATAATTGAAGGAAAAGGTATAAACGAAAGTATTAAAAATCTTTTATTTATACAGTTAAAAAGAAAGAAAATTCCTGAAGCTGTTAAAGTGATAAAAAATCATAATCCGGAAGCCTACATAACAGTAAATGATATAAAGTCAATGATGGGCGGATATATAAAATAGGCTGCTTGGTATCCAAACAGTCTATTTTTTAAGTAACAAGGTTTCAGAAACACACTATGACTGCATGTTAGGCGGGTTTCCCCCCATGCAGCATCAATTTACGAATGCATCATAAATTGCCTGAATGGCTTTTTCAAAGTCCTTATCTTCCACTGCCACAATTATATTTATTTCGCTGGAGCCCTGGTCAATCATACGTATGTTTATATTGCCGTTGCCTAAGGCTGTAAAAAGTTTTGCTGAAATACCGGGCTGATATGCCATTTTGATTCCGACTGTTGTTATAAGACTTATGTTTCTGTACACCTGCACATTTTCCGCTCTGCACCTGTCCTTTAATTCTTCAACTATTTCATAGCTTACCTTTTCAACGGATTCCGAAGGCAGAACAACAGTGAAGCTGTCGATGCCGGAAGGAATGTGGTCAATGCTTATTCCTCTGTTTTCAAACACTTCCAATGCTTTCTTTACTATACCCACCTCATTTGCCATATGCTCCTTGTGAATATAGAAAAACGAGAAATCCTTTTTGCCTGCAATTCCGGTAATAATATGTCCATTTGCATAACCTTCATCTGCTAAGTCATCTCTGATTATTAAGGTGCCGGGATTTTCAGGGTCATTGGTATTTCTTATATTAATGGGAATACCTGCCTGTCTCACGGGAAAAACCGCTTCGTCGTGGAGAACCGATGCTCCCATATATGACAGCTCTCTTAATTCCTGATATGTTATTTTCTCTATTTGCTTAGGATTTTTTACAATTCGCGGGTCTGCAATTAAAAAACCGGATACATCCGTCCAATTTTCATATATATCAGCTTCCATTGCACTTGAAACAATAGCCCCTGTAATATCGGAGCCTCCCCTTGAAAATGTCTTTATGCTTCCGTCAGGATAAGAACCGTAAAAGCCCGGTATGACTGCTTTACTCTTTTTACTTAATACTTCCTTAAGTTTTTCATCAGTCTTTTCTTTGTTTACCGTACAATCATAATTGAAAAATATAACATCCTTTGCATCAACAAAGTCACAGTTCAGATAATCAGCCGTCAATAATGCGCTTAAATACTCTCCTCTGCTTACAATATAATCTTCGTCACATTTATTGTCTAAATTTTCTCTTATTATTTTAAATTCATGGTCTAAATTTATATTTATATTCAATTCTTCCTTAATAAGGTTAAACCTGTCCTCAATAATTTTAAAAACAGGATCGTAGGGTACCGAGTATTTTATATGAGCAAATGTTAGATATAACAGATCCGTAATCTTGTTGTCATCCTTGAATCTCTTGCCCGGAGCCGAAACAACCACATATTTTCTTTCATCATTGTATTTTACTATGTCGTATACCTTTTTGAACTGTTGGGCATCAGCTAATGAAGTACCTCCAAATTTAGCAACCTTTATCATTTTTCCCTCCATTTTAAATATAACTCAATAACAATAACATATAAAAATTACTATGTCAATATTTTTAATACAGTTGTCCTTGTAATGCGAACTATATCTGTTTAGAAAACATTTTTACCGAAACATAAACAAAAATATTTATATTATAATAGGTTGCTTATAAGCTCTTCCCTGCTTTTCGGAGATAAATAGGAAATAGGAATATCAAAAATAGTCTTTGCTCCCTTCATCCCCTCCTTGTTAATTCTGTATGCTGCTCTTGCATATGCTAACAGCACGCTTCCCGTAAATTCCGGATTGCTGTCTAATTTAAGTGAAAATTCTATGACATGGTTGTTTTGTTTTTCTTCGCCTGTTGCTCCGTTTCTTATAACCAGACCTCCATGAGGCATTTTTGAATGATTCTTTTTAAATTCTTCTTCGCTTATAAAATTAACAGTCGTATCATAATCCGAAAAATAATCGGGCATGTTTTTTATATCAGCTTCTATTTTGTTTTTATCCGCACATTCTTCGCAAACCACATAGCATTCCCTGACATGTTTATCTTTGGCAGTCAGCAGGGGTGTTTTTCCTCCCCTTACACAATCAACTGCTTTTTGTACGGGAATTGTATATTGTATGCCGTTTTTAACATTTTCAACTTTTCTTACGGCGTCGGAGTGCCCTTGGCTGACACCTTTTCCCCAAAAAGTGTAATCTTTACCGTCCGGGAGCACTGCTTCCGAAATCATCCTGATCATGGAAAACAATCCCGGGTCCCACCCTATTGATATTATGCTTACCTTTCCCGAAGAAAGAGCACTTATATCAACATTTTTTATATACCCGGGTATTTTGGCATGATTATCAAAGCTGTCAACAGTATTAAACATTTTTGCAAACCTTACTCCGTGCGTAGGTAGGTCTTTTGCAGACCCTGTGCACAAAATCATTACATCAATGCTGTCTGTATATTTCTCCGCTTCAGAAATATTAATAACCTTAGCATCCTGATTTTTAATTTTTATCGTATCAGGCTGTCTTCTGGTGAAAACAGCCACAAGCTCTGTATCGGTACTGTTGTTTATGGCAGTCTCAACTCCCCTGCCTATATTGCCGTATCCTACTATTCCAATTCTAATTTTACTCATAGTCAGTTCTCCATTTATATATCGTTATACAACTAAAAGAAATCTTCCGTAAGATAGTATCCGGGGGGTTTTCCAATCAGCTTCACCGCTAAGTTCAAAGCCCCGCGGGCGAATATTTTTTTAGATAAAGCCGTGTGTTTTATCTCTAATATCTCATCAACTCCGGAAAATATTACTGTATGCTCCCCGGCAATAGTTCCTGCTCTTAGAGAATGAGTATCCACATGGTCTTTTTTCGCAGCCTCCATAATATGTCCGGCTAATGTTTTTGCTGTTCCGCTGGGAGCGTCTATTTTTTTATTGTGGTGCTTTTCAACAATATCAATATCAAAATCACTGAGTTCCGCAGAAATATTTTTCAGTATTTTTATAAAAACATTAATACCTAAAGAAGTGTTTGAAGACAACATAACAGGGATAAACTTACCTGCTTCCTTAATTTTATTTTTATCTTCTTCGTTAAAGCCTGTAGTGCAAATCAGCAATGCACATTTATTTTTAACTGCATATTCTATTAAGAAACTAATATTTGCAGTGTTTGAAAAATCTATGACAACATCGGGCTTTTCATTTATATCCTGTCCCGTTTTCCCATTTTTCAAGGACAGAGAGCCTATACAATTTACACCCTCATATGTTTTTATTTCCTCCTGCAATACTTTCCCCATGGCTCCGTTAATGCCGCAAATTACCAAATTCATAATTTGCCTCACACAGCCTGTTCCGCAAAACCGATTCCATATAAATTCAGTTCTTTTATGAGTTTATTCCTGTTTTCATCAGACATCGGATACAATGGCGCCCTTACTTCGGAGCTGCACATGTTCATAAATGCCATCGCTTCTTTTATGGGAATGGGATTTGTTTCGATAAATAAAGCATTATTTATTCCGTTCAGTGCAAGCTGTGCATTTTTTGCATCTTTAATATTACCGTTATTATAGTCATCAACCATTTTTTTCATTTCCGCAGGAAGAATATTGGCAGATACTGAAATTACCCCATGTCCGCCCAATGACATAAGCGGTATCACCATATCATCATTACCGGAATAAACAAGAAAATCATCAGGACAAATTCGAATTATTTCCGCAACTTGGCTTATGTTTCCGCTTGCTTCCTTTATTCCCGCTATATTGTAAATTTTTGAAAGCTCCAATACTGTTTTCGGTTCAATATTCATTCCCGTTCTTGCAGGTACATTGTAAACAATTATTGGAAGAGATGTTTTCTCGGCAATTATTCTAAAATGGTTTACAAGCCCTCTTTGTGTTGTTTTGTTATAATACGGTGTCACTATCAATAGTCCGTCAGCTCCCGCCTTTTCGCAAAACTGTGCCTTTTTTACGGCAGCTGCGGTACAATTACTTCCGGCTCCCGCAATTACGGGTATTCTCTTGTTCACTCTGTCAATTACAAACTGAACTATCCCATGATATTCATTATCCGACAAGGTTGCCGCTTCCGAAGTTGTTCCGGCAACAATTATTGAGCCTGAATGTTTAACGTGCATTTCAACCAATTCTCCCAATATATCATAGTCAATTTCTCCGTTTGTAAAGGGAGTTACCAGCGCTACTCCACAGCCTCTTACTAATTCATTCATCTTCTTTTCTCCTAAAATTATTTTTTTATTAATAATCTTCATGTCGCTTTTATTAATGGACAATCTAATGGATTTTCTTCCTATCGGTTAAACAAATGGGTCGGATATTGAAAAAAACATTATCAGATTATTCGCAAGCCTAATTAGGCATAAAAAAAAGCGGCATAAGAGCAAAAGGGCTCTCAGACGCTTGACAAAAACACACTGAACCTTCTGCCCAGCACATTACAGCTCTCTCGTATAGGATTGGGAAGCATCCTATAAAAACAGTATTACATCTGTTAAATGTAAGCCCAGGGAAAATCCCTTCGGCGAATCACCCTTTCAAAGCATAGCTTTTACTCTTGATCATCGCGACCTCTGCAATATACCCATGAAAATATTTAATTTTTATAAGTATAGTATCATAAATATTATATGTCAAGTAAAATTATTTTATA
>DAIMMU010000064.1:0-5693 GCA_036720515.1 Sedimentibacter sp. | reverse complement strand
AATTTTTATAAGTATAGTATCATAAATATTATATGTCAAGTAAAATTATTTTATAACCATCAGACGCTAATAAATTATTTGTTACAAAATGAACAATCATTTCATGACTCCCTGACTCCTAACCTTTTTATGGTAACAGCTTCTTCAAAATGCTCCTTGGGATATTCAATAGTGATAACCGCCGTATGGTCATTAAAGATAGTCAAAAATCGGCTGTTATAAACATAGCTGAATTCGGAGACAAACTATAAAATTAAAAGCTGATAAATAGATCATGAAGCCTATTTATCAGCTATAGAAATTTTATTGATGTTTATCTTTTTATATTTTAATCAGATGCACATATATTTTATAAGAATGCTAAGGATAGCCAAGGTACATATGTGATAATTAACAGCATTATTATAGAGGCTGCCATAAATGGCACAATATATTTAAACATGCTTTCCATCTTAATTTTTGCAACTGCGGCTCCTACAAACAGGTTACAGCCATAGGGCGGAGTGCAAAGACCTATCGCAAGGTTAACTGCCATTATAACTCCAAAGTGTACCGGGTCTATTCCCAACGCTTTTATTGTCGGGAATAACATTGGAGCAACAACGATAACCGCAGGAACAGTATCCAGGAAACATCCTAAAACCAACAGGAATAAGTTTATAAGCAATAGTATTATATATTTATTTGATGAAACAGTCGATAAAAATGCTGTAATCATTTGAGGTACATTCTCAAAAGTCAAGAAAGTAGAAAATACAGTCGAATATCCTAAAAGGAAGGATGTAATTCCATTTATAACTGCAGAATCTATTAAAACCTTTAATAATTGTTTAAAGTTCATTTCTTTGTAAACAAACAAGCTGATTATAGCCGAATAAACAACAGAAATGCACGCTGCTTCGGTTGGAGTAAATATGCCCGAATAGATTCCTCCAAGTATAATTACAGGTGATAGCAATGCCCAGAAGCCATCCTTGGTAGCTATTAAAATCTTTTTCAATCTTCTAATCAACAACGTCTTCATCGGAACCATTTCAACGTTTTTGTCGTTTTTGCCATCATGATTTACATCTGTGCCATTTTTCTTGCATATGATTATATTAAGTGTAACATAACCGATGCCTAATAAAATTCCCGGCAGTATACCTCCGAGAAAAAGATCGGGAACAGATGTTCCTGTTGTTGCACCATAAAGCACGAATGATAAACTGGGTGGAATTATAGGACCGACAATACCTCCAAAGCATACAAGTATAGCTGCATATGCAGGATCATATCCCTTCTTTTTCATTTCGGGAATCATCATGCCTCCGATAGCAGAGGCAGTTGCCATTCCTGAACCCGAAAGAGCACCAAAGAACATACAGGATAATATGGTAACACAACCTAACGCTCCGGTTACAAAATCTATAAGTGCAGATGCTACATTAACAATACGTTTTGCAATACCGCCTGAAGACATAAGTAATCCGGCTAACATGAAAAACGGTATAGCCATTACGGTAAAGGAACTTATTCCGGAATAGCAATATTGTGCACTTATTACCATATTTAAATCAGTGCAGTAAAACATAGAAATCATAGTTGCTCCGCCTATGGCAAAACCAATGGGCACACCAACCAAAAGCATAATCATAAGACTTATAAATAATACTAATAATGACATAATGCTGTTACTCCTTTCCTTGGGTTCCGTTTTTAATTAAAATAACGGAATCTACAGTTGAAATAATACTTCTGAATATCATCAAAACACAGCCCGAAACAACAGCTAAATAACCCCATGCCATGCTGATTTTTATTCCTGCATAATGAACTCCGGATTGGCTCATAACAAGGCTTATTCCATAATAAGCAGTAACTGCGCATATACCTATAACAATTAATTCCGAAATTATATTTGAAATCTGTATACCTTTTGGTGATAATTTGTCAACAAACATAGTTAATTTAATATGTTCTCCCCTTTTAGCACCAATACTGATTCCTATCCATGATAACCAAACAAACAGAAACTTTCCTAATTCTTCTGACCATGAAAGCGAATTATTAAAAACATACCTCATGATAACCTGAAAAAATATAATTAAAACCATGGCAGAATACATAATTACCAATGATATTTCTTCTAATTTATCTATAAAAGAAATTATTTTGCTTTTGCCCATTAAACTTGCAGTAGTCTGTCAAAACAAAAGACAGACCTGCATCCTCCTTTCAAAATGAAATAAAACTAATAATACGCTTTGTATTTAAAGATTTCTTATATACAAAGCGTATATATTTATGGGATTAATGCTTTGGAACTGTTGCCAGCCAAGCATCCATAACTTCATCTCCGACCTTTTGTCTCCACATGTCATATACAGGCTGTACAGATTCTTTGAAAGCTTGTACTTCTTCAGGTGTAAGTTCTTCAACAGTGGCACCTTCATTTTTAAAACGTTCAATATATTTCATTTCATTTGCTCTTTCTTCAGCTCTTTGCTGTTCAGCCGCTAAGCGTACGCCTTCTTTAAAAATTTCTCTTAAATCTTCAGGCAATGAGTTTAACCATTCTATTGAACAAACTATAGGAAATGGCGAACTTGCATGATTTGTCAAAGTGATGTATGGTGCGATTTCATGCAATGAAAAGTCATTGAAAACTCCCAATGAATGGTCAAGAGCTTCCACTGTTCCTTGTGACAATGAAGTAATTACTTCACCCCAAGCCATTGGTGTAGGATTTCCGCCCATTGCTTTCCAAAGTTCAATATTCAAATCATTTTGCGCTATACGTATTTTCTGTCCCTTCAGGTCATCTGAATTGTGATAAGTTCTATTTGTGCTCAATACCTGTCTCATACCATTGTAGTACATGTCAAGGCAATAATATCCCGAATCTGCAATTAATTCATTGAAAAGCTCTAACCCGCCGTTTTCAAAGGTTCCTTCAATCCAGTCCTCATAAGTAGGATACAGGAAAGGCAAATCTATGCAGCTCGATGCGGGACCTGCAACAGATGTTATTACTGAAGATAAGTCAAATTCTAAATTCAATGTTCCAAGCTTCACTCCGGCTACCATGTCCGGTGAGTCTCCTAATTGTCCGTCAGGATATACTTCAACTTTAAATTTTCCGGGTGCTTTTTCTTCTAAATATTCACCGAGCCATACTGACCATGTATGTGTTGAACGTGTTGATGAATCCGTATGACCAATCTTTACAGTAATAGGAGAATCTTCATTTTTACTTTCATTGGAATTTGTTTTAGTAGCTGCCGGTCTGCTGCATCCTGTCGCTAATGAAATTGTCATTACAAATATAAGTAATAATGCTAATAATTTATTATTTTTCATGCTTTTTACCATCCTATAATTATTTTAGTATTTAATATTACTTTCTTTCTCTAAGTCCTAAAATTTGTCTTGCTTCATTTGGAGTTGCTATTTCTCTTCCTAATTCTTTTGCAATTCTTACAACTTTTTCAACTAATTCGCCGTTTGATGCAGCTAAAGTACCTTTTGAAATAAATACATTGTCTTCAAACCCTACTCTGACATGACCTCCCATAGCAATTGCCGCTGCCGCCATTTGAAATTCACTTTTCCCTATGCCTGCGACAGTCCAGGTTGAACCAGCGGGAATACTTTCAGCTATGTAGGATAAATCTCTTACCGTAGCATTCATTTGAACACCCAAAACAAAATCAAAATGCATGGGTGCTAAAATATGACCCTGTTTGTGGTATTTGACGGCTAAGTCAACCATACCTTTGTCAAATACTTCAATTTCCGGCTTAACGCCTTTTTCATTCATCACTTTAGCAAAGTTTTTAATTGTTGTTTCAGTATTTACAAATATTTCATCTCCGCCAAAGTTCAGTGTTCCGCAGTCCAATGTTGCCATTTCAGGCAGCAATTCAATTGGCTGCAGTCTTTCTTCATCCGACATTCCAACTGCTCCGCCTGTTGACGGCTGAATAATTGCATCCGGACATCTTCTTCTAATCTCTTCCATACACAATCTGAATCTTTCTCTGTCTTGAGTCGGAGTTCCATCATCCCATCTTACATGCAAGTGTATAATACTGGCTCCGGCTTTATATGCTGATTCAGCTTCTCTGCCTATTTCTTCAATTGTATATGGAACACTCGGATTGTTCCCTTTAGTTACTTCAGCTCCGCAAATAGCGCATGTTATTATTAGCTTTTCCATATAATCTCCTCCTTTTAAAATAATTTTATTAAATATTTATATTAAATATTTATTTTCAAAATATGTTTTTAATAACGGGTTGTCCCTCATGATTTGGAAAGTAACAGCGGCATGCCCCGGATAATATCCGTTTCCGACTAACATTTTTGTGTACTTACCCGAACCTTCAGCACCTAAAGATGCTTTTGCGAAATTAGTACTCATGCTAAAGAAATATACCAAGCCTTCATTGTCTGTAATTAAAACTGTTGAAACTTCAGTATCACTTACATTTACAGTGTTTATTGTTAAGTCGGCAAGTCTGTCTCCCATTATCTGTTGATATTTTTGGAGTATTTCTAATGGATGCTGAGCATTCCCCTGAATTACATAGTCAGCCAAATTTAATTTTCTCACTAATTCACACTGTTCTTCCGAATATTCTATACAAATTACCTTTCCTGTAGGCTTAACTCTTTTCTTAGCTTCATGTAAACATAAAAGTCCTGCTTTCCCCGAACCAACAACAACAACAACATCATTCGGCTTAGCATTTACCGCTACTTGCGCCGGAGCACCGGCAACATCCATAATTGCCAAAGAAAGATTTTCCTCCAAATCTTCGGGTAATTTTGTATAAATTGCACTTTCGAACAAAACTGCATCACCTTCAATGAAAACTTGGTCTGTATCAACATTTATATCTATTATTTTTTTAATCTTCAATGGAGTTAAAGACAGTGATACTAATGTTGCAATTTTATCTCCTACCTTTAATCCTACTTTCCCTTGCAAATCATCTCCAATCTTCTTAACTATTCCTATTAAATTTCCGCCGGATTTGGTTATAGGGTCTTGAAACTTACCTTGAGTTTCAACTATTTTAATAATAGTATCCTTAATTTTTTCTTTATCTCCCTGGCATTCCGTTCTGATTCTGTTAAATGCTGTCGATGTTGGATTTAATGCAATAACATCAATTAATATTTCGTTAGAAAATATTTCAGGACTATTATTTATTTTAGTTGCAGCTTGAGGTAAAAAGCCTTTGGGCTCTATTACTCTGTGTCCGCCATAAATATCTCCTTTCACCAATGGTACCTCCTATGATTTAATAAACTGTCACTTATTAATATTTGCATTTTCCGTGCCAACTAATTTATATGGCTACAAATGTATGAATATATTGAAATCATGAGTATCATCTTTTTATTGTTTCATAATTTGATTCATTATCGATTCATTTATGATTCAAGCGTGAATCATTTGATTCATTAAGTAATCACGTTATAGATTGTCTATTAAACCACAAAAATCAAACCTTTAAAATAAAGGTTTGATTTTTGTGGTATCAGTTATAAATTATATTTTTTTAATCTTCTTACTATGGTGGATTGACTGACTCCTAAAGCTTCAGCAATCCTTCTTGTTGTTTTGAACTTAGACTTTGCTTCTCTCAGCACAATATATTCTGTTTTTTCCATCTCATTATCTAAAGAAATTTCTTCATAAT
>DAIMMU010000268.1:0-1951 GCA_036720515.1 Sedimentibacter sp. | reverse complement strand
AAAATATTTTAAAATAAATGTTTGTATTTACATAATTTACATAGTATAATGAGAAGTTAATAAAAATAGAACGAGGTTGATAAAATTAATGAAAATTGAAAATGTAATTTTGAATGACAACATTCAAAGAGCCTTGGACGATATGGGCTTTGAAGAAAGCACACAAATTCAGCAAGAGGCTATTCCTGTAATATTGGAAGGAAAAGATATTGTAGGACAATCAAATACAGGAACAGGGAAAACAGCAGCATATACAATTCCTATTCTTGAAAAAATAGACAAAGAAATAAGAATGCCCCAGGCATTGGTTTTGTTGCCAACAAGGGAGTTGGCCGTCCAAGTTGCAAATGAAGTAAGAAAAATCGGAAAATACATGGAAGGCATTAAGACTGTAACTGTTTATGGCGGAGCGGATATAAAAGATCAAATAAATAAACTGAAGGGCGGAGCACAAATAATTGTAGGCACTCCCGGCAGGGTTATAGATTTGATTGACAGGCGTGTAATAAAGCTTAGCGAACTTCAAGTCACTGTTTTGGACGAAGCTGATGAAATGCTTAAAATGGGCTTTAGAGAAGATATTGAGCTTATTTTGAGTAAAATAGATCATCCTGTACAGTTCTTGTTGTTTTCTGCAACAATTCCAGATGACATGAAAAAGATTATTAAGAAATTCCTTAATTCTCCTGTTTCGGTAAAGGTTTTAAGAGAAGGAATAACAGCAAAGGAAGTAAAACAAAGTTATTTTTTGGTTAAACAATCTGACAGGGTCGAGGCTTTGGCAAGGTTAATCGATACCTATACTCCTAAACTTGCATTGGTATTTTGCAACACTAAAAGAGCGGTTGATGAATTATATGACCAGCTTATTGATAAAGGATATAATTGTGATAAAATACATGGAGATATAAAACAATCCCAAAGACTTGATACTTTGAATAAGTTTAATAATGGGTTGATTGAAATACTGATTGCAACTGACGTGGCTGCAAGAGGACTTGACATCAAGGAAGTAGAAATAGTTATAAATTATGAAGTTCCTTCAAAAGAAGATTATTATGTGCATCGTATAGGCAGGACTGGGAGAGCCGGAAAAGAAGGGGCATCATTTACTTTGGCAAGTGCAAAGGAATTGAAAAAAATTGAGAATATTGAAAAATATACTAAAAAAGCAATAAGAAAGAGAACAATACCAACAGTTGACAAAGTAAATGAAGTTAAACAGGATAAATTTATCAGAGGAATTGTAAGTGTTATTGAAAGCGGAGATTTTGGAGAAAACAGGATATTGGCAGGCAAACTTATGGATAAGGGGCATGATGCGGAAACGATAATAGCTGCCATGATTAAGAAGCTTGTTAAATTTGATTTATCCGAAGAAAGAGATTTAAATGATATAATTCCAGAGAGAAAGAAATCTCAAAGGGGAACGGGTAAATTGGAAAATACAGAAAGGTTCCATGTTAATTTAGGGAAAAAGCAGGGTGTACGACCGGGTGACATTTTGGGAGCGGTTGCTGGAGAATGTGATATACCGGGCTATGATATAGGTGAAATAGAAATTCTTGATAATTTTTCTTTCTTTACTGCGGCAAGGGAGCACAAGCACCGTATACTTGACAGGATGAATGGCTCGCAAATAAAGGGAATGGATGTAGTCGTTGAATTATCCAAGGAAAAGAAATCAAGATATAAGGAAAAGGACAGAAGCGATAAATCCTTATTTAAAAGAAGTAAAAGGAAATAGGTTAGGAAAATAAGAAAATTATTGAAAATTAAAATAAGAAAATTATTGAAAATTAATATTGACAAAAAAAATTACCGGTAATATAATAGGTCAAAATGAACTGTGATGGATCGAGTAAAACAGACACAGCTTAGCAGAGAGGGAATATCGGTGGAAGTTCCCATGTATGACTGTTTGAAAACTAATCCGGAGTTAAGACAGAAA
>DAIMMU010000063.1:0-14083 GCA_036720515.1 Sedimentibacter sp. | reverse complement strand
TATAGGGACCTCTGAGCTGAGGTATTACGCAATAGGTGCAGTGGTTGCTGCATCCTTCCGCTATTTTTAAATAGGCATACCAGCTTTCGGTCAATGTGTTTCTTGGAATATCCTTATCAATATCCAATGCAATGGTTGTATCTACCAAAAGCTTTTTATCTTTCTCGTATTCATCAATAAATTCGTTGATTTTTTCAAAACCACCGGTTCCTACTATAATATCCACTTCCGGGATTTCTTTTCCAAGCTCTTCCCCAAATCTTTGGGAAAGGCAGCCTGTAACTATTATTTTTGCTTTTTTATTTATGTTATTTTTAATGTCTGCTGCAAAAAGTATTGCATTTACCGATTCCTGCTGTGCATCATTTATGAAGGAGCAAGTATTTATTATGATGTAATCCGCCTTATCAGCATAATCAGTTACCTTATATCCCTTTTTTGTCAGTATGCCAAGCATGTTTTCCGAATCAACAAGATTTTTGGAGCATCCAAGGGAATGCATATATATTTTTTTCAATCTTAATTTCCTTTCATTTGGTCTAATTCTTCTTGTGTAATAAGCACCTTCCTTGGTTTACTGCCTTCGTGTCCACCAACGATGCCTCTTTCCTCAAGCTGATCAATTATTCGTGCAGCTCTTGAATATCCTACTTTAAATTTTCTTTGGATGTACGATACGGAAGCCTGACCGTCACATACAACCATATCAATTGCCTGTTCCAAATATTCATCAACTTCTTCGTTACTTGTCTGATTTTCTATTTCTTTTATTATTTCATTTTGTTTTCCTGTTTTTATTTCTATTTGCTGCTCTTTAATGGAGTCTACAACCCTTTTGATTTCATCATCCGATATAAATGTACCCTGGATTCTTACCGGCTTTGGAAGACCTATTGGGTGGTACAGCATATCTCCCTTGCCTAAAAGCTTTTCCGCTCCGCCCGTATCCAAAATTGTTCTTGAATCTATATGAGAGGATACCGCAAATGCAATACGTGAAGGTATATTTGCCTTAATTACTCCCGTAATAACATCCACGGACGGTCTTTGTGTAGCAATAACGAGGTGCATGCCGCAGGCTCTTGCAAGCTGAGCAATACGGGTAATATATTCTTCAACCTCCGAAGAAGCCACCGTCATCAAATCAGCCAATTCATCGATAATTATTACGATTTGCGGCATTTTTTCCTGGTTTTCTCTTACCATTTTCTCATTGTAGGAGCTTATGTCTCTTACACTGTTTTGAGCAAAAATTTTGTAGCGGTTTGTCATTTCCGAAACCGCCCAGTTTAAGGCGTTTGCTGCCTTTCTCGGATCTGTTACAACAGGTATTAACAAATGCGGAATACCGTTGTAGATGCTAAGCTCAACAACCTTTGGATCAATCAGTATAAGCTTTACCTCATCAGGTTTTGCTTTAAACAGAATACTCATTATAAGTGAATTGATACACACGCTTTTTCCTGAACCCGTAGCTCCCGCTATAAGCATGTGAGGCATTTTATCAATGCTCGCAATAATGTTTTTGCCTGCTATATCCTTGCCGAGGGCAAACGGTAGGTTCGTTGTAACAGATTTATATTCCTTTGATTCAATTAAACTTCTTAAATATACACTTGTTTTTGTCCTGTTGGGAACCTCTATGCCTATTGCCGCTTTGCCCGGTATCGGTGCTTCCATACGTATATCCGAGGTTGCGAGAGCTAATGCTATATCGTTTGATAATGCCGTTATACGGCTTACCTTAATTCCTGGAGCAGGCTGAATTTCATACCTGGTAATTGTCGGACCCTTATTTATCTGAAGTATGTTGCAAGGTATGTTAAAACTGTTTAATGTTTCAATTAGTTTTTCACCGTCTTTTTTTAAATCTTCCTTATCCCCCTTCATATGAAGAGGCAAAGGATCCAAAAGCTTTATTGAGGGCAGCTTGTAGTTGTCGGTTTTTACTCCGGCAATAGTAATGATATCATCAGTTATTTCTTTTTGTTCAAATTTTTCCTTTTCTTTTTCCTTTTTCTCTTCAACCGGCTTTACGGTATCAATTTTTGCCTCTTCCGTTTTATTATCCGGTTTTTGTATATCTTCAATTTTAAGCTGGGTAATTTCCGCTTTTTTATTTTCTGATACAGGGCTCATATAATCATAAATTTTTATATTATTTTCATCAGTCTGTTTCTTTGAATGTTTTTCTTTTTTTGTATTATCGTCATCTTCCGTAAATATGAATCTGTATATCGCATTTGAGAATTTCTTTATATAACTTGATATTATTTTCAAAATACCGATTATGCTTTGATTTGTCAGAAGAACAATCAATGAGAAAGTAAGTGCTCCCAAAACTATGTATATTCCTTTTTTACCTAAAAGCTTATCAAATAAAAATGTGATTATATTTCCTAAAATGCCTCCGCCTTTGTTAAGCATTCCTAAGGCAACCGAAGATTTTACCAATTCCCGAAAATCGCCGCTGGCGGCAATTTGTGCATATACTTCCGGGTCAGATACTCCCTTGTATATGATGAAACAAAGAAAAAACCCTATAATTGCGGCTATTTGATTGTTATCACTCAATATTATTATATTTAAGAGTCTCATAACACCGATTGCTAAGATAAAGTATGGTAATACCCCGGAGCCGGCTCCAAATGCCGAATGAGTAAATAAATTTATGCTTCTTCCTATTATTCCCGTCTGAGCTTCTTTTGTGGTTACTATAATCATAAATACCGCAAATGAAACAATAAAAATACCCATTATTTCTTTTTGTAATATATTATTATTGGATTGTTTAATGCTTGTACCCTTCTTGGTGCTTGTTTTCTTATTTGATTTGTTTGCTTCTTTTGTTTTAGCCATTTTAAAACAATGTCCCCCTGTTTCTTTGTAAAATTAATTATATCATAGGATATGAGCATTTCGCAATGATAATTTAGGTGAATTAGACTGCGAGATGCCCTAACCCCATTTCTCAGAGGAATAAGTACACACCTTTATTATAAGTCAAGTTTTGTAGGTAAAAGGAATGTATCCAATAATGTTTGTCACATATTGTCGATAAGTTCCCTCAGCTTTTGCATTGCTGAGCTGAAGCCGCCTATTTCGTCTATCAGTCCGATTTCAACAACTTCTTCCGCATTTAAAACTGTTCCCACATCATTGGCTATTTCATCGGTGTCATACATATATTCCAATAATGCCTTCCTGTCAACATGAGAATTCATTACTATAAAGTTTGTGATTCTCTCCTGCATTTTTTGAAAATATCTGAATGTTTGAGGCACACCTATTACAAATCCATTGGTTCTTATGGGATGAATTGTCATAGTTCCCGTAGGAGCTATAAAAGAATATTCGGCAGATACCGCCAGAGCTGTTCCTATACTGTGCCCCCCGCCTAAAACAATGGAAACCGTAGGCTTAGTAATACTTGCTACCAATTCCGAAATGGCAAGACCTGCTTCAACATCTCCTCCCACGGTATTTATTAACAGTAATACCCCCTTAATCAGGGGATCCATTTCGGCTCCTATAATCAAAGGTATGATGTGTTCATATTTTGTTGTTTTGCTTTGGGGAGGCAATGAAGTGTGTCCTTCAATTTCTCCGATTATACTTATAAAACAAATATCTTTAACAGGTTCTATTTCAGTTATGCTTCCAACCTGCTTTACATTTTCCATAGGCTGGCTGCTGTCTTGATTGTCGCTTGGAGTGCCGCTGAATATAAAAGGATTCTTAGGCTCCGTTGAGGATTGATTTTGCTGATAGTCTCTTTGACCGTCCATGTTATTAAAGGATGGCTGATTTGATTTGTTCTCAATATTTGAGTTGTTGTATTCCATAATTCCTCCATTAAAAAATAATCAGGTATTCCTGATTATTCTTTGGAGTTTTACTAATAATATACATGCGCAGTCTCGTTCCCCAATTTATTTTCTCCTAACGCAGCATAAATTGTGTTAGGGCATAAATGGCACCTCGCAGTCTCATTCATTTTCTATTATAATCATGTCGCTTCCTATTTTTTTAATATGCTTCCACAATATTTCTTTTCTTTTAGGCTCCTTAAAAAATGTGAAATGTGAATTGCTGCCTGATATAAAACTGATTATTTCGCCTGTTTTTTCATCTATAACCAAGTCACAATCACCGAAAATACCCAAATTTTCACCGGTGTCTATATTAATTATTTCTTTGCTGTACAGCTCGCTCAATTTCATATACTCCCCCCCTATCAATATATTAAATTGTTGTTCAAGTTATAATTGCACTCGTCAATGAATTCCCGTGTGTCCAAAACCTCCGCTTCCTCTTTCTGTTTCGTTTAAATCTTCAACCAATTCAAAGTCTGCCCGCTCATGCTTGATTATTACCATTTGGGCAATTCTGTCACCGTTGTTTACGGTAAAATCCTTATCTCCAAGATTAATTAAAATTACTTTTATCTCTCCCCTGTAATCAGAGTCGATTGTTCCTATTCCGTTTACGAGACTTATGCCGTGTTTAATTGCCAAACCGCTTCTTGCTCTCACCTGAGCCTCATAGCCTTCAGGAAGTTCAATGAATAAACCTGTTGGGACCAACGCTCTTTCCAATGGTTTTAAAATCATCGGTTCTTCAACATAAGCCTGAAGGTCTACTCCCGCAGAGCCCTTTGTTTCATATTCGGGCAATTTAAACGGATTATTCTTTACTATCCTAATTTTCATATTTTTCTCCTAATACTTTATTGATTTTTTCTTCAATATCAGAATGTTTATTTAAATTCCCCGTAAAAGTAATGCTTAAGTTTTCAATTTTGAACAACTCCCCGGCAATTTCCAAAACATCTTCCATTTTAACATTGTTGATACTTTCAATTACTTCTTCGGGATATATAATTTCATTGTATAACAATTCTCTTCTGCCAATGGCAGACATTCTGCTTGACGTGCTTTCAAGGCTTAAAATGTAGTTTCCTTTAATTTGCTGTTTTGCCCTTAAGAACTCTTCCTGTGAGATATTGCCGTTCTTAATATTTACCATTTCCTTTAATATAGTTCTTAATGCATCTTCTGCCTGTTCGTAGCTCATACCTGCATAAATGCTGAAAATGCCTGTATTGGAATAATTGGATACAAACGAATAAACTGAATAAACAAGACCTTTTTTCTCTCTTACTTCCTGAAAGATTCTTGAGCTCATTGTTCCACCGAACAAATTGTTTAAAACTAAGAGAGGATGGTAATTTTTATCATGCCTTCCGATTGTCCTATTGCCTATGCACATATGAAGCTGTTCCAAATCCTTGTTGATTCCTATCACTTTTCTTTGATAAGTTGATTCCTTATGAACATGTCTTACTTCTTCATTTTCCCAATATTTAAATTTTTGTTCTATAATACTGATTAATTCTTCTTCATCAAAGCTTCCGGCAATTGCAACTACAGTATTTGAAGGAGAATAGTTTTTCTCCATATATTTTTTGACTTTCGAGTTATTAAAAGTTTTCAAATTTTCTTCGGTACCAAGAATATTATATGCCATGGGACTGCCGCTAAAAATAACTTCAGACAACTTATCATGTACAATATCCTCGGGAGAATCTTCATACATTTTTATTTCTTCTATGACAACAGATATTTCTTTTTCTATTTCTTCTTGCGAAAACAATGAGTTGAAGAACATATCAGAAAGTATATCCAATGCTTCGTTGATATTTTCATCTAATACTTTAACATAAAAGCAAGTGCATTCTTTGCTGGTAAATGCGTTAAGCTGACCGCCTAAATTGTCTATGTCCTCTGCAATCTCATTAGCTTTCCTGTTATCTGTTCCTTTAAAAAGCATATGCTCAATAAAATGTGATAATCCGTTTGTTTCTTCATTTTCATTATTTGAACCTACATTAACCCATATACCAATGGATGCAGATCTGACATAATCGATTTTTTCCATTACAATTCTTAATCCGTTGTCCAATGTGTGCTTTTTTATCATTTTTCCTCCAGTTTGATTATACTTACATCAGCCGGACAATATTAACCTCTCCGACCATTTTTACTCTCATAGTTCTAAATCTGCCCAATATAAGAAGTAATATAATTGTTGTCAAAAATATTATTATTAAGACCTTTCTTATGAATGCTATTTTATCACAAAAAAATTTCATAAAAATCCCCCTTATAATAATATGTATTATTCATGAGGGATATTTATGATTATACTATCAAATATTTACATAAAATACAAGTTAATTTAAGGGGTTAGGTATATGGATATGATATTTGTTATCTTGTGGTTTTTTTATTCTTCTGTTTGCTGCTGCATTGCTGCTTTTCGTGAAAGCTTTATTTTGCCCTGGTTGTCAATTTCAATAACCTTTACCAAGACTTCATCTCCCACCTTCAAAACATCTTCAACCTTTGCAACTCTTTTGTCAGAAATTTGTGAAATATGAAGTAATCCGTCCTTGTTGTCGGTAAGCTCCACAAAGGCTCCAAAGGCTGCTAATCTCACAACTTTTCCAAGCATTATTTCGCCTACTTCAATTTCTTTAACAATTCCTTCGATTATTTTCTTAGCTTTGTATGCACTTTCAACATTTTCAGCTGCTATTAAAACGGAGCCGTCATCTTCAATATCAATTTTAACTCCTGTTTCTTCAATAATCTTATTGATAACTTTTCCGCCTGCGCCGATTACATCTCTTATTTTGTCAGGATTTATAGTCATTGAAATAATCTTAGGTGCGTACTTGCTTACTTCTTCTCTTGGCTTATCAATGCATGCAAGCATTTTACCCAATATGAACAATCTTCCGATACGAGCTTTTTCCAAAGCATTTGATAAAATGTTTTTGTCTATTCCATGTACCTTTATATCCATTTGAATTGCAGTAATTCCATCTTTGGTTCCCGCAACCTTAAAGTCCATGTCACCAAGAAAATCTTCCATTCCCTGAATGTCTGTCAGAACAACAACATTGTCTCCTTCCTTCATTAAGCCCATTGCAACTCCTGCAACCGGTGCTTTAATAGGAACTCCCGCATCCATTAAGGACAGTGTTGAGCCGCACACACTTGCCTGTGATGTTGAACCGTTTGAGCTTAAAACTTCGGAAACAAGTCTTATTGTGTAAGGAAAAACTTCTTCGCTTGGTAAAACAGGTTCCAATGCTCTTTCTGCCAAAGCACCGTGACCTATTTCTCTTCTTCCGGGTCCTCTTGATGGTCTTGTTTCACCGACAGAATAGGAAGGGAAATTGTAATGATGCATGTAACGTTTTGAAGTTTCTTCGGAAATACCGTCCAGTGTCTGTTCGTCACTGGAAACCCCAAGGGTTGCAACAGTAAGCACCTGTGTCTGACCTCTTGTGAAAAGTCCGGAGCCGTGTGTTCTCGGAAGAATTCCTACTTCACATGATATTTTTCTGATTTCGTCTATCGTTCGGTTGTCAGGTCTTATTCCTCTTACAAGAATATTTTCTCTTACCTTTTCCTTAATTATTGAATATAAGGCATCCCCGATATCTTCTTCATTATCAGGATATTTTTCCAAGAATATTTCTTTAGCCTTTGCTTTAAAGTTATCAATATTTTCTTGCCTTTTAAGCTTATCTTCTTCGATAATGGCTTCATTGATTATTGGAGCGGCATATTCCCTGATTTCTTTCTCAATATTTTCATCGCATAGGAATTTAGCATAATCCGATTTTTCTTTTCCTGTCTCATTAGCAATTTCAGTTATGAAGTCACAAATTTTCTTTATTTCTTCATGTGCGAACAATATTGCATCAAGCATTGTTTCTTCGGAAATTTCATTTGAGCCTGCTTCAACCATCATGATTGCTTCCTTTGTTCCTGAAACAGTCAAATTAAGGTCGGTTATTTCCCTTTCTCTGCTGTTTGGGTTAACAATGAACTTTCCGTCAATTAGACCTACATTTACAGCTCCCGTAGGTCCGTCAAACGGTATGTCCGATATGGATAACGCTATTGATGAGCCAATCATACCGGCTATTTCCGGTGAGCAGTCCTGGTCAACCGACAAAACAGTTACGGTTACGGAAACGTCATTTCTGAAACCGTCCGGGAAAAGCGGTCTTAATGGTCTGTCTATTAATCGTGAAGTAAGTATTGCCTTTTCGCCCGGCTTGCCTTCTCTTTTTATGAATCCGCCGGGTATTTTCCCTACAGAGTATAGCTTTTCCTCAAAATCTACGCTCAGCGGAAAAAAATCAATGCCTTGCCTTGGTTCTTTTGATGCTGCCACATTTGCCATTATAACGGTATCCCCGTATTGAACTATACAAGAACCGTTAGCAAGTTCAGCGATTTTGCCGACAGTTACTTTTAATTCTCTTCCGGCAAGCATATATTTAAATATTTTTTCCTCCATGTTACCTCCTTTAACGGTAAAATATAAAGCGGGTTCCCCCGCTTTTGCTTATTATCTTCTTAATCCTAATTTTGCTATAATGCTTCTATATCTTTCGATGTCTGAATCTTTTAAGTAGTTAAGAAAACCTCTTCTTTGTCCAACCATTTGCAAAAGACCTCTTCTTGAATGATGATCTTTTTTGTTGTCCTTTAAATGTTCGGTAAGATTGTTGATTCTGTAAGTCAACAAAGCTATTTGAACTTCAGGCGAACCTGTATCCTTTTCGTTGATTTTGTACTGCTCGATAATTTGTGTTTTTTGTTCTTTATCCATTTTAAGCCTCCATAAAATAATTATTTCACCATAATCCAAGCAAAACGTTGAGGAGTCGTTAAACTTAGTCTATGGAACCAATAAATTCTACCATATTACTATAATTTTGTAAACAACAATTTTTTTATTATCAGAATTCTTCTGTGTCATTGTGAGCGCAGCAAAGAATCTCATGTTTTTGTTAAGAAGCCCTGCTTATAAATACAATGTCTTTGTTTTCTTCAATTTTTTTATCAAAAATCAAAGCAGCTCCGTTTTTGTTGGATACAATGGTCAAAATGTACTCTTTTTTTCCTGCCGTCACTAAATACTTTCCGTCGGGAGGAACTAAAATGCTGCTTTTATTATTTACAAAACCTATATTTTTATTAAAATCAATATTTAATTCATCGTGGAATATGGTATATTTATTTAATAAAAGCGTATTGGCTTCGCGAACTTTCCCTTCGGTTAACAGGGATCGCACCAATGTGGAGCTTATGGCAATACCGTTATATTTAACAGGATATATTTCCTCCACAAGGTATCCGTATTTATTCTGAAACTCTTTTAATGTATTTATATTGCCGCTCGCCTTGTGTCCGAATGTAAAATTATATCCTACTACGATATTTTTTACATCATAGCTATCCACTAATAATTTTATGAATTGTTCCGGAGTGTATTTTGATACAACCTCGTTTAGCTCTATTTCTACAACTTCATTTACATTATAAGATTTTAATATCTCTAATTTAGAATGAGGACTGTTGATATATTTCATATTCATAGAAGATTTTTTAAGGTCATTCCTAACATATTTAAATGTAATAATTATGCTGTCTTGATTATTTTCCTTGCTTAAATCAATCATCCTTCTGATAAGGACATCATGTCCCACATGTATACCGTCAAAGTTACCTATTGCAATACATGAACCGTTTATATTTCTCATATGTTTCCACCCGACTTAAATAAGCATTTTGTCTATTTTAATTGTATTTTCACCTGTTTTTTTGCCTATACCAATAAGAGTATTATCGCAGTATGCGTAAAATTCATCATTTTGTACATTTGCTTTTGCGGTTACTTCATTTCCGGCAATCAGCCTGCTATAATATTTTTCCTCTATATAAATTTTATCCAACTTATATATATCCTCAACAGGAATTATACATTCGCTCAAACGATTATTATCGTTTAAAAATTTAAGCTGTTGTAGGTTTACAGAATTTTTAATATGTAAACCTTTTGATTCCGTCCTGATTAAAATTCCCATATGTCCAAGTGTTCCGAGCCTGTCACCTATATCGTTGCAAAGTGTTCTCATATAGGTACCCTTGCTGCATTTAACTTTTATAAGTGCGCTGCTGCCGTTGAATTTAAGAAGTTCGATATCCTTTACATTTATAAGCCTTCCCTGTTTTTCAACAGAAATATTTTGTCTTGCATATTCGTATAATTTCTTGCCGTTTAATTTTACAGCTGAATACGCAGGGGGAATTTGAATTTGTTCTCCTGTAAATTCGTTTAAAGCGGAATTTAATTCTTCAACGGTTACCGAAAGCTTATCAGACCTTTCGGTAATAACACCGTAGCTGTCCTGAGTATCGGTTTTTTGTCCCAATATAAGCTCACAGACATATTCTTTGTCGCCGTTCATTAAGTATTCGCTGAATTTTGTTGCTTTTCCCACACAAACAACCAATACGCCCGCTACATTGGGATCAAGAGTCCCTGCATGACCGACTTTTTTAATATTTAATATTTTTCTCACGGCACTTACCACATCGTGGGATGTCATGCCTGTTGGCTTTAATATATTTAGTATTCCTATCATATTACCCAAAATATTCTTTACATTCTTCCAATATAATTTTCTTTGTATTTTCTATATTATCATTTACTTCAAAACCGGCTGCCTTTGAATGCCCGCCTCCGCCAAATTTAACGGAAATATTCGAAACATCTATATTATTTTTAGATCTTAAGCTTACTTTTGTACCTTCTTCGTTTTCTTTCAGCACACAAGATACTTCAACTTCTTTTATTTCCCTTATATATTCAACAACACCGTCAACATCCGCCATTTCTGCATTATTTTTATCTAAAATACTCTTTGTAATTGATGCCACGCCCAGCTGATTGCCGTAATACAGTTCAATTCCGCTGATGCAGTCTATAAATGCCCTTACTATATTTGAAGGCTTTGAATTATATACAATGTTGTCGATTTCTGCCACATCAACGCCAAGGTCAATAAGCTCCGCCGCTTTTTTATGCGTTTGACCGGTTGTGTTTGAATAGCTGAATTTACCTGTGTCGGTTAAAATGGCAATATATATTAAAACGGCAGCTTCCTTTGAAATATTCATTTCGGAAGTTTTCAATATATCATATAACAATTCCCCCGTGGAACTCATTTCTGTTTCAATAATATTAATATCACCAAAACCTTCATTGGTTTTATGATGGTCTATAACAACTGTTTTCTTCGCATTATTGAGCACATTTTCAAATTTTCCAAGCCTTTTTTCATCACTTGAGTCTAATACGAACAAAAGGTCAAATTCTTCATTATCATATTCTTTTGCAATAATATTTTCATCAATAAATGCCTTATAATTAAAAGGAATTGTTCCGTCGATATATACAGTTACATCTTTCTTTAAAGGTTGAAGAAAGTTATACAGGGCCATTACTGACCCTATACAGTCTCCATCAGGTGTCTTGTGTCCCGCTATGCAAATTTTGTAAGAATTATTTATTAAATTAAATATTTCATTTACATCATTCTTTATCAGACTCATTATCCTCTTTTTCAACCTTTCTGACTTTTTCATCTTTAATAACTTTATCTATCAAGCTTTGCATGTACAATCCCTTTTCAATTGAATCATCTTTGATGAAAATCAGCTCGGGAATAATTCTTATTTTTACTTTTTTTCCGATTTCTTTTCTTATAAAACCTTTGGCACTCTCAAGAGCGGTTAAAGTTGTCTCCACATCATGATAATCCGATATGAACACTTTTGCAAATTTCAAATCCTCTGTTACGTTCACATCAGTTACGCTCATAAGCTCTGATATCCTTGGGTCTTTTACATCATTTCTGATTATTTCCGATATTGCTCTTTTCATTTCACCCGATAACCTGTTATTTCTTCTGTTTGCCATTTCTTACCCCTTTTTTTGTTATCTCTTTATTTCTTCCATAATATAGGCTTCCATTGAGTCGCCTTCCTTTATGTCATTGTACTTTTCAATGCCTATTCCGCCCTCATAGCCGCTGTTAAGCTCAGATACGTCATCCTTAAATCTTTTCAGTGATGATATTTGTCCGTCATGAATAACGATGTCGTTACGAAGCAATCTGATTTTTGATTTTCTTGTAATTTTTCCGCTTGTAACATAGACGCCTGCAACAACTCCCACATTTGGAACCTTGAAGGTCTGTCTTACATCAGCTCTTCCCATAATTACTTCCCTATATACGGGTGCTAACATACCTTTAACAGCAGACTGAATATCTTCAATGGCATTGTAAATTATATTGTAAGTGCGCACATCCACATTTTCTTGTTTTGCAAGATCCATTGCGGCAATGGAAGGTCTTACGTTAAAACCTATTACTATTGCATTGGATGCGGAAGCAAGCATTATATCATTTTCATTTATTCCGCCTACGCCGCCGTGTATAGGATTAACCTTTACTTCTTCCATGCTCAGCTTTTGTAAGGACTGTTTAACAGCTTCTATTGAACCGCTCACATCTGCCTTTATAATAATATTTAAATCTTTAACCTCGCCTTTTTGAATTCTGTCGTACAAATCGTCCAAGGATACTTTTGATGAAACATTGATGCTTTCAAGATGCTTTTTATCCTTGCGCTTTTCCGCAATATTCTTAGCATCCTTTTCATTTTCCATTACTACCAATATATCTCCTGCTTGAGGTGTTTCGGAAAGCCCAAGTATTTCTACCGGTACGGAAGGTCCTGCCTGATTAATTCTTTTTCCTTTTGAGTTAAACATAGCCCTCACCTTGCCGTGAGCACTTCCTACCAATACATAATCACCTTTTTTCAGTGTTCCCTTTTCAATTAAAACAGTTGCGACAGGTCCTCTTCCTTTATCAAGCTTTGATTCAATTATTGTTCCTTTTGCGCTTCTGTTAGGATTAGACTTGAATTCCTGAACCTCAGCAACCAAAAGTATCATTTCCAACAAATCTTCAATACCTATGCGCTTTTTTGCCGAAACAGGCACAAATATAGTATCCCCGCCCCAGTCCTCGGATATTACGCCATGTTCTGAAAGCTCTTGCTTTACTCTGTCAGGGTTAGCAGTAGGTTTGTCAATTTTATTTACAGCTACAATAATCGGAACACCTGCTGCTTTAGAATGGTTTATTGCTTCAACTGTCTGAGGCATTACACCATCATCTGCGGCTACTACGATTATTGCTATATCCGTAACCTTTGCTCCTCTGGCTCTCATTGCGGTAAATGCCTCATGGCCGGGAGTATCAAGAAATGTAATTTTTTTACCGTTTATTTCTACCTGGGACGCACCTATATGCTGAGTGATTCCGCCTGCTTCATGCTCAGTTACAGAAGTATCTCTTATTGCATCCAAAAGTGAAGTTTTACCATGGTCAACATGGCCCATTACCGTTACTATAGGAGGTCTTGGCATCATTTCATCTTCATTGTCTCCATCTGTTTTAAACAATGAATTCTCTAAATTTTGAAGTTCGTCAACAACTTCTATTTTATTAATTTTTGCTCCTAATTCTTCCCCAATCAGCAATGCCGTGTCAAAGTCTATTTCTTGGTTCATATTAGCCATTATTCCGAGCAAAATCAGCTTGGATATTACCACATTAACGGGAACACCCAATTTATCTGCAAAATCCCTCACAACGATGGAATCCTCTATGCTTATATTTTTAACCTTATGATGCTGCTGTTTTGGTTCGGGATGACTTTGCTGCTGAGGTTGCTGCGGTCTTTTCTGCTTTTGTTTATTTTTATTAATATCTTTTTTAGGATCCTTTTTATCATCTTCCGGTTGCGCAAATTTTGGAGCCCCCGGTTTCTTTACGGCAGGCTTTTTAATAGGCGATATTAGTTTTTTATCCACCTTTTTAAGCTTTGCCTGATTTAAATCTATTTTTTCATCAACCAAGGGTTCATCATCTACAATCACATTTTTGCTGCTTTTAACAGGCTTTGCTTTTTTACTGTTATTAATAAGGCTCAAAGCCTTTTTAAACCTTATAACTTCTAAATCGGTTAAGGAACTCATATGGTTTTTTATTGTAACTCCTAACTCCTGTTCAACTAATTCTGCAAGATCTTTGCTGTTCATTTCTAATTCTTTTGCAAGTTCATATATTCTCATG
>DAIMMU010000267.1:0-1957 GCA_036720515.1 Sedimentibacter sp. | reverse complement strand
ATTCACGTTTTGAGAAGGATGATAATTTCAAAGAAGGAGATTCCGTAAATATATACTGGAATCCGGAAAAGGCTGTTGCCATTAAGGCGAAGAGGTGATGACAGTATGAAAAAGAAATCTTTTAAGAGAAATACACTGCCTGCCTTAGCTATGGCAGGACCGGTTTCGTTATGGATGATTCTATTTGTAACATTACCAATGCTGTATATTATTTTTATAAGTTTTATGTCCAGGGGAGTATTCGGTGACGTTGTTTACGAATTTTCATGGGAAAGTTATAAGACATTGTTAGACAGCACATATTTTAAAGTAATAGTAAAATCCATAAAGGTAGCATTTATAACAACAATATTATGCATCCTTATAGGGTATCCATTTGCATATTACATTGCAAAAAAACCAAAAGAAGCGGCTTCAAAGCTTATAATGCTTATTATGATTCCTTTCTGGACAAACTCTTTAATGAGACTTAACAGTTGGCTTCTTTTGTTTCAGACAAGCGGACCTGTAAATAACTTTCTTCAAAATTTCGGTTTTATTGATAAACCTATAAGCTTTGTATATACGGACGGTCTTGTAATGCTTGGTATGATAACAAACATGCTTCCGTTTGCAGTGCTTCCCATGTACAGCTCTATTGAAAAATTAAGCAAGTCTCTTTTGGAAGCATCTGCGGACCTTGGGGCTTCAAGGGGTACCACATTTTTTAATATTACGCTGCCTCTTACTTTTCCGGGGATATTTTCATCAATAATTTTGGTATTTATACCGAGTCTTGGTATATATACCGTAACGGATATGCTTGGCGGAGGTAAAGTTTTATACATAGGAAATATTATCAAAAATCAATTCGGAGCTATAAGGAACTGGCCTCTTGGAGCTGCCCTTTCCGTGCTCTTGATTGTAATAACCGGACTACTTATTTTCATATACACCAGATTTGCTAAAATAGAAGATATGGAGGTTGTGTAAATGAGTATTTCCAAAAAACAAAAAAAACAAAGACGGGAAGAATTCATTGGTACGGTTTACTCAATAATCATATATTCAATACTTTATATCCCCGTATTTGTAATGATGGTGTTTTCCTTTAATAATCAAAGGTACAACTATTATTGGAATGGTTTTACTACGATGTGGTATTCAAAATTATTCTCTAATTCTGCTTTAACTGAAAGCCTTTGGTATTCTGTTGTAATCGCTGTGTTAGCCACTGTGATTTCGGTCACCATAGGGACCATTGGGGCTGTCGGGTTAAAAAAATACGAATTCAGAGGAAAAAAATTTATTAATGAAATGCTATATATACCCATAATAGTTCCTGAAATTGTTATGGCGGTTGCACTTCTTGTTATATTTATTAAAATAGGTCTCGCTCTTGGAATGGGAAGCATATTGATAGGCCACTGCACTTTCTGTATACCATATGCGGTAGTTACTATTAAGGGACGAATAAGCGGAGATGATTACAGTCTTGAAGAGGCTTCCATGGATCTCGGAGCAAATAGAATTCAAACATTCATTAATGTTACTCTCCCAAGTATAATGCCGGGAGTAATGAGTGCGGCATTCTTGTCATTTACTTTATCAATAGATGATGTCGTAATGAGTAATATGCTTGCAGGTGCAAAAAATTCTACTTTGCCGGTTTTAATTTTATCTATGAATAAATCTGGAATTACACCTGATGTTAACGCACTCACCACAATCATGATTCTAATCATTGTAACAGCAATGATTTTGAATAATTTAATTAAAAATGTGTTGAAAAAACGCAAAAAAATGGAGGAAACAATATGAAAAAACTAATTTCCGTGGTATTGACCCTTGTTTTAATAATGGGGCTATTTACAGGTTGTGGAGGAACTGATACAAATTCTGTTGAAAGCGGAAAAGCAGCTCCAAGTACCGAGCTCAATATTTATATGTGGCAGCAATACATATCCGATGATTTGAT
>DAIMMU010000266.1:0-1970 GCA_036720515.1 Sedimentibacter sp. | reverse complement strand
TAGAAAGGACAGGGGGATTTTATGGCATTAAGAGTTTTATTATACTTCGGAATTTTGGCTGTCGGATGGTTTTTAAGCAGCAAGGGGAAAATTCACGGAAATCTTATGAAAAGAATATCTGTCATTCAATCAATAATACTTTTTGGATTGATTTATATAATGGGTGTACGAATTGGAATGGATGACCAAATACTTTCATCAATCGGTCAAATAGGAGTAATGGCAGCAGTCTTTGCGTTGGTAACCGCCTCCCTGAGTATTTTGTTTGTATATATTGCAAGGAAAAAGTTAATTGCAGATGCAAATATTACAGGAGGCAAAAATGACTAAAAAAATATTAATAGCATTGGTGTTAGGGATAGTATCAGGTCTGTTTATTATGCCGGATGCCGTATATGAAAATACAGGATTATTGATGGATATAGGTCTTTGCCTGCTTTTGTTCTTTGTCGGAATAGATTTGGGAAGCAATAAGGAAATTTTCAAAAACTTAAAAAATGTTGGTTTTAAAATTCTCATTGTTCCTGCTGCAACAATAATTGGAAGCTTAACCGGAGGAATTGTATGCAGCTTCATATTTGATATAGATTTATTCGGCTCTCTTGCCATAGCATCGGGGCTGTCTTGGTACACATTGTCAGCAATAATAATAACGCCCATATCATCTGAGCTTGGAACGGTTGCCTTTTTATCAAATGTGTTCAGGGAAGTTATGGCTTTTGTGGCGATTCCGTTTATTGCCAAACACATAGGCTATTTGGAAACAATAGCGGCGGGGGCAGCCATAAGCATGGATACAGGTTTGCCAATGATAACAAAAAACACCAACCAGGAAGTAGCGGTAATATCGTTTATAAGCGGTGTGATACTGTCGTTAGCCGTAACGGTATTAGTGCCCATATTTGTAGGATTGATTTAAAGACTGCTTACTAAAATATGCGGCTATAGGGAGCAAATATTTTGGTGAATGAGACTGCTAAAGCTCATATTAGAGAAAGGAAAATGTTATGACTAAAATTTATTTAACTCGACATGGTGAAACAGAGTGGAACAAACAATTAAAGTTTCAAGGACATAAGAATTCAGATTTAACCGATAAGGGAATTTTGGCGGCTGAGCTGTTAGCTGACAGAATTGAAGAAATTGATATTGATTATATTATTTCAAGCCCTCTTATGAGAGCGTACAATACGGCTGAAATAGTGAAAGGAAGTAAGGATATTAAAATTATTAAGCATGATGGGCTTAAAGAAATAAACCTTGGCGATTTTGAAGGTATGAGCTATACGGATATTAAGAAAGAACATCCCGGATTACTTGAATCAATCGAGAGGGATCCTTTGAATAACCGTTATCCGAACGGAGAAAACTTAAAGGAATTCTATAACAGAGTTATAAAAGCTTTTAAAGAAATAATAGATAAATGCAAAAATAAAACTATATTGATAGTAGCCCATGGCGGAACTCTTAAATGTATTGAAGCATATACGAGGGATTTTGTACTCAGCAATGATTGGATTGGAAATGTAGTTAAAAACTGCAGCCTTTCCTATATAGAAGTAAATGAAAGCAATGAAATTAAAGAAATATTCTATAATGACACACAGCATTTGGAGGGAAGTGCCGCACTTAATTAAGGATGGCATCTCCTAAACAGTATAACACAAATGGCAAAATCTCATTTTAATTATAACACATTGTTTAATTTTTTGTTTTTTTGCATAGTAATAATAAGCAGGAAACGATTTCTCGCTTATTAAAATTAACGGAAAGAATAAAATAAGGTTTTTTTCTATCAAAATTTAATAAAATAAAACATAAGCATTGATAAGTTAATTAAATAATGTTAAACTATTTCATATGGTTTTCTGTTATATATAATAATACATATGCATTTTAATAACATTGGAGGAAATATGAAAAAGTTTAAAAGAGTTCTGGTTGCCAACAGAGGGGAAATTGCAATCAGA
>DAIMMU010000265.1:0-1980 GCA_036720515.1 Sedimentibacter sp. | reverse complement strand
AAAACATATTAAAAATATACTTGAAACCATTGATAGGGCTAAAGGCAATCAGGTTTTAGATGAAGTAGAATTGTTCGAAATAAAAAATTTTCTGATTTTAGTAGAAAAAATGGATAAAATATTAAGAGGCATTTCTATTAAAGATTTAAAGCTTCCGCAATTAACGCCCCTGCCACAATTATATGAAAAACTTGACCCGGCTGATGAAAAAATAAACACATTTTATATTTACGATGAATATTCGCAAAGATTAAAAGAAATTCGTAATGAAAAAAGACTGACCGAGAAGAATGTAAGGTTGTTAAAGAAAACAATTAAAGAAGAAATTCAAAATAAACATGGTATTAAATTGAATTTGAAGGATGAGGCAACAATCGGCAAATCACAGAAGGATAAAATTGAGGAGCTGAACAAGGAAGATAATTTAAGAATATCCGGAGAAAACTATTTAAATATTATTTATAAAATAAAAAATACTGATGAAATTGATATTTTAGAGCAAAAATACGAACACCTATCTTTAGAAGAGGATGATGAAGAATACAGAATTCGACAAAATATTTCCAAGGAAATAAAGGGATTCAGCCATATTTTGCAAAAAAATACGATTGCTATCGGTGAAGTTGACTTTATTATTGCAAAAGCAAATTATGCTCAAAAAACTAAATCTATAGAACCGGAAATAATCAGTGATTTACAAATTGTAATAAAGGGCGGCAGAAATCTTAAACTTGAAAAAACATTGAAGGATAAACATATTGAGTATGTTCCTATTGATTTAAACCTTAATAAAAATGTAGCATGCATAACAGGGGCAAATATGGGAGGAAAGACCGTTTCTCTCAGGATGATAGGTCAAATTGCCGCAATGGCAAGCCTTGGCATGTTTGTTCCCTGTGAATATGCAAAGCTGTGTCTTTTTGAACATATATATATTTCTGTTGGTGATGATCAGTCCATTGAGAAGGGTTTAAGTACCTTTGGAGCGGAAATTGTGAATTTAAAGGAAGCTATAAAAAATTCCTCAAACAGATGTCTCATTTTAATTGATGAGCTTGCCGGAGGCACAAATCCAAAGGAGGGTTATGCAATCACCAAGGCAGTTGTAAATTACCTTAAAAAGAAGGATTGCATAACAGTGCTTACAACACATTATGACAATGTCGCAAATGATGAACAGGTTCAGAATTTGCAGGTTAAGGGGCTAAGGCTTCCTGATGAGGCTGATCTACTAAAAATAAACAATATTGACCAGGTTCAAAAATATATGGACTACAGGCTTATAGAAGTTAAATATTCGCGCGATATTCCGAAAGATGCTTTAAAAATAGCAAAAATAGCAGGCATAAATCATGAAATTATTGAAGATGCAAAGAGATATCTGTAGTGGAAAGGGGACACACCTTCATGGTAAGTAAACCGTTGAGGTCAGTCCATGAAGGAATGTCCCCGAATTTGGGGGACACACATTTACCATAGAGTCAGTCTTTGAGGTAAAAGGAATGTCCGTGGAATGTCCGCGTAATGTTACAAAATACAATAAAATATTTAAGGAGGATGTATGGAAAGTAAATTAAATCTTAATCCCCAATTAATTGAAGGCGCTCGTTCGGCAGCAAGAAATATTGCAGAAAATGTACAAGAATTTATTGACAGAAATACAACTGTTACGGTTGAAAGAACAGTTGCGCGTCTCATGGGTGTAGATGGTGTTGATGAAATAGAAAAACCCCTTCCAAATGTGTTGATAGATGCCATTAAGGAAGGCGGCGGATTATCTAAGGGTGCAGCGTTCTGGATAGGAAACGCAATGGTTAATACAGGAAAGACACCACAGGAAATAGCGGAAAAAGTAAGCTCCGGGGAAATCGAAATTACAAAACTTCCGATTGCCGATGAAAATAAAATTATGGAAGCTGTTTACGAAATCGCAAAGCAAATGGTGGAAAGAATTAAAAGCAACAGAGCAAAACGAGACGA
>DAIMMU010000062.1:0-14244 GCA_036720515.1 Sedimentibacter sp. | reverse complement strand
CAACTGAAAATAATATAAAAAAACGGGGACATTCCTATAAAGAGGTGTGTCCCCCCCTGACGGGGACATTCCTCTTACCCCAGAGACTATCCCTTAATTAGAGGTGTGTCCCCCTACATCTAATGGTTTGGTTTTGCCGATACAAATTTAATTGCATTGATTACCTCTTTAATCAATTCGGCTTGATGTTGAATTTCAAGCTTTGAGTATTCGGCAAAAACCTCGCCTGTCTTAGAGGTGATATAAAATGGTTTCATATTGTTTAATACTTTTGCCATAATATCATCCCTGCATTGTTCGCATTTGCAAACAGAATCATAAATCGGGTCCGATAGAATTTTGTCAAGATACTCCCGTACTACTTTTTCCATGTAATTTATTATCATAAGTTCCCCCCTTATAAAATTTTTTTATTCTGATTTTTCCCTGTACATGCCCACCACTGAGATAATTATATCGGCATAATGCTTATGATTGTCTATATCTTGAAAGCTATAGTATTTATTATATAAAGAATTCATATGTGCCAATTCCGAATAAGTAGGACTAAATCCGTAAAGGGTATTTATTGCATACACAACATCACTTCTTGTTATTGGTTCATCGGGATAAAAATAATCGGTGCTGCTTAGAACCAAATTCCTGCTTGAAATTTTAATTATTTCTTTTTCAGCCCAATGGTTGTGCAAATCAACATAATTCTTGTTTGTAGATGCGGGAATAGCATTCAGCAAAGATTTATAAGAGCTTATTTTGGTAAGCATTTGGCAAAATTCGGCTCGTGTAACGGGATTATCGGGCTTAAAGGTTTTATCCTTATAGCCGGAAACATATTTTTTGCTGCTTCCCATTGATATATAATCTCTCGCCCAATGGTCATTTATATCTGTAAATTTAGTTTTTAAATAAGCGCTGCTGTCATAAGGCAAATTGTTCAGCCTGCAGAATATTGTAACCATTTCCGCCCTTGTAACAGAAGAATCCGGGCTGAATTCTTCCGGGCTTTTACCGTTCATATATGCGGGAAGAATATTTTCAAATAATTTAACCTCATCAGATTCCTTATATTTTAGACCTTTATCTTCAAATAACTCATCAGTGTATTTATAGTCATGAACGTCCAATTCAATTGCATGGCGGGTCTTTGATGTGGTCAGCCTTCTTTTTGTTTTTATTTCTACATCTTCAACAGTTCTGTTTCCCTTTTTATCTGCGATTATAAAAATATATTTACCGTTGTATATTATTTCTTCCGGGTGCGTATACTCGGCTTTTTTACCTTTTATATTCACATATTTCCCGTCATATGTAATAATGTAGCTTAGTTCGAAGTCATCTTCGGCTTTTATTGTAATCGTATCATCGTTAAGCTCCCAATTAACAGAAGGTCTTCTGAAATCAATGTCATCTATATTAATGTCAAATATATGCTGATTGTTGTCGGATTTAACCAGGACCTTATAATTTCCGTTATCGTCATAAATGTCTTTTGGCGGCGATACGGTATATATTTCATTATTGGTAAAGTTATAGCCGTAATATTCCACGATTGTACTATAGTCATCATAATTAACCGGTGAAACGGAAACTAAAAGATAAAATTCCCCTGATTTTACAATTTTATAGTGAAAGGGCTCTCCGTCAATATCAATTGACAAATTATACGGTACATTGTTTTTTATATCTCCCACATAATAATTGATTTCATTTGAAACGGCAGTACCTTTAGGCGTTGTTACGGTTCTTTGCTTATCAAGCTGAAGCTTAAACAATATTTGTTTCTTTTCATAATCGTACATCAGCTTGATATCCTTATGAATTACATCTTTATCATCATGACTTTCAGGTTCTTCAATATTGTCTACCTTGTAAACAAAGGTTTTTTTATAGCTTCCGTCATAAACGGTAAACGGATAGCTGCCATTTTTGTCAGCCGTATAGGAAGCACTGCTTCCTTCAACAAAATATCCGCTGGGCAAATATATATAATATGTGTCTTCTTCATCATTATTTTTATAATAAGGCGTAAAGGTAATCTGCTTGAAATTTGTACCGGGAATATCGCTTTCGGTGAATTTTCCCTTTAAGTTTTTATTTGTTGAACCGTAGCAGACATTTAAACTGCTTAACGCAATTGCCAAAATTATAAAAATTATTGTTTTTTTCATACTTACTCCTCAATATTTTTAAATAGCTGCAACTGCCTGATGTACAGATACTTTGTGATCATATCTTCATAAAGCGAAGGCATTTGCTCAAATATACATCCATAATTTCTTATAGATAATTGTTTTGTATTATTGTCATATATTGTATCGATTCTTATAACCATAGCCTTTAACAAGATAAGCGGGCTGTTTTCATAGTGAAAATCGAAGGATAACACATCGTTTACAAATAACTCGTAGTTTGAAGAAATCAGCATTCCGCCGATGCTTAAGTTGAGAATGTTTATTTTCATATTTGAAAAATCTTTTGTAACATTTTCGCCGCTTCTGTATATGCTCTCTACATAAAAGGATAAGTCCGTGCGTACCTTTAAGAAGTTTCGTCTTTCAAAATCAATTTTTTTTCTTACTACGAGAGCATTAAGCTGGTTGACGGAGGCTATATTCACATGGCAAAAATATTGGGATATCCCCGAAAATTCATTATATATTTCAATAATGATTTCTGTGCCTGAGCTTAGAACCGGAAGCTTTGTTCCTTTAACCATAATTGTTTCCGAGCTTAGATTTAAGAGATATCCCCTTCCGATCAGGTTATTATTTAGATCAAATATTTTTACTAATTTGTCTGAAATCATGTTATTCTCCCAAACTGTCTTTAGGCATTTTAAAATTAAGAAAATACACATAAATCTCAACAATTGAACTGAAAAGCTCTTCGGGTATTTCACTGCCTATATTCAGCTGAGACAGCATGGATGATAGTGAGGCATCCTTATAGACCGGAACTCCGTTTTCTTCGGCAATTTCAACAACCTTGTCCGCAATATAACCGGAGCCGGAAGCAATGACCACCGGTGCATTGTTTTTATTAGCGCTGTATTTAAGTGCAACAGCCGTATTTGCTCTGTCTTTATATTGTGACATCTACGCTATTCTTCCTTTCGGTTAAATTTGAAAACACTTCGTTAAAGCGTCTGACTTTAACACATTCCCGAACATTTACCCCTTCTGTTATTATACCATTTTTACACAAAAGTGCATCTAAATCTTTTTTAATTTTCTCGGTATACGAGGAAATGCCGCATGGCACATAAATATCCAATAACAGCTTGTTTTTGCTTAATTTTAAAATACTTTCGAAATATCCTAAATTTTGAATATCAAAGGTTATAAACACTTTATATGTCTGTTCATATCCGGGTCTTGCTTTTTTATGCTCCTCCCTGCCTATCCATATTTCCGAAAACATAAACATGCCATTATAATTTAACGGCAAAAACATATGTATGAGCGGAATGTTGACATTATGACTAAACAGGATGGAATCGGCCATTTCCTTCATTAAGCTTTTATTTACGGGGCTTTCGCTCTTTGCGGCTCCATCTTTAAGAAGCGTTAAAAATGCTTTTACGGAATCATTTTTAGCACTTGATGTTGTTTCATATGTATCAATAAAAGACTTTTTTAATATATCCATTTGCTTATCGTCAATATCAAAATTATACTTCAGATAAGCAAACAAATTTTCCAATTCATCAGAAAAGATATCCTTCGAGGAAAATTCTAATCTTATTAAGTTGTGAACCAGCACAGACACATAGTCTCTTAATATACCGAAGTCGTTCATACGGGAAATATACTTTCCTAAAAACGGAATCACTTCATTTTTTAATATACCTAAGTTCAGGTCTGTGTACTTTGCATCTAAAATCAACTTTTCGGTCATTTCATTAAAGGTGGCTTTCAATATATCCGGAAGGTTTCTTTCAATATTTTTTATTGCCGCGCCGATGGATTTGTTGGTTTCTTCCACGGATACAAAGCAATCGTAGCTTCTCAGGAAGTTGTTTAATATTACTTTAAAATCCTTACGATCATCCGCGATTAAAAGATTTCTCAGCTCATTGAAAAATTCTCCTTGAAACTTTGTGTAGGTTCCTTTTTGAAATTTAAGAAATTCCAAAATTTCAGAATCATTCATTTCTATATTTTTAAGAAATGATTCAAAAAAGACGCTGAGAATGGGATCCTTTTTAATATTTCCGTTAATAAACTGCTTGCTCAAAAGAAGCTTTTTAGCCGACGCGGATAAAACAGGAGAATTTTGCAATGACTTAACAAACTTGTCAAAAACAGAATCCGGATTATAGTTAAAAAGCTCTTGTTTTACTTGGCTTTCAGACTCCTTCTCAGGAGTTCTCGTTACCTTTGCGGGATCGATTACATCAAAAGGTATTTCGGTTTTAGGTTTTAATTTAGTGACGGCGTTGTCACTTATATGATTATTGGGTTTTACGCTAATATTATTCTCTAACATACAATCTCCATAATAACTATAATTCTTAGTGATGGCTGTTAATTCATATTAAAATAATTAACAGGTCAAATCTATATTTATATATCGGCAAAATAATCAATTAAATAAGCTGTAATAGTATAATTTTATATTTTTTTCAATTATTACCTTAATAATTTGCAAAAAAAGTCGATATAAAATATGAAAGGCATTAACTAAGGAGAAAAAATATGGATAATAATTTTGCTGTACTTGATATGTATCTTTTTGAAACAAATTCATTGTTGGAACAATTAGATGAAATTTTATTAAAAGCTGAAAGCGAATTTGAATTTGATAAAGAATGCATAGATGAAATATTCAGAATCATGCATACTATAAAAGGCTCATCCGCCATGATGCAATTTGGCAGCATAATGACTGTTTCACATAAAATTGAAGACTTGTTTTACTACATAAGAGAAAACGGCATTGCTCAAAATTACAATGAGGAGCTTGTGAACTTAGTCTTTAAATTTACTGACTTTATTAAAGGAGAAATCGGCAAAATAGAAGAAGGAACCGAGCTTGAAAAAGATATTGAACCTTTTGAAGAAGAAATATTGGATTTCTTAAATAAAATTTCCGAAAAATCCGTTGAGTCAAACCCAAAAAATCAATCTAAATCAAATATAAGTGAAGCGGCATTAACAGTGCAAGAACCTATATCTATAGAGGCAAAGAGTACACCGAAAAATATCAAATACGAAATAAAAATAATTTTTGACGATGAAGTGCAAATGGAGAATTTAAGAGCCTTTCTTATAGTTAATCAATTGAGAGAGGCGGATATTGATTTTAAATACAAGCCGGAAAATGTGGACAGTATTCCCGAAACAGCCAATGAAATAATTAAAAACGGCTTCAGTGTGTATGTATTTGACAAGGAGTCCTTAGACTGTGCCGTAAATGTGGTGAAGGGCGCATTGAATGTTAAAAACTATACTGTGGCAGAGCACAAAGAGGATGATTATGCCAAAGCGGAAAGTGTAAAAATCCAAAAGGACTCTTCCGAAAGCGAGAACGCTGTAAAAGCCTGCTCCTATTCGAAAAACAACAAGCAAAGCTTAATAACCGTTAATCTTTTAAAGCTTGACAAGCTTGTGGATATAGTCGGAGAGTTAGTTATCGCCGAGTCCATGGTTGAATCCGATGCAGATGTAAAAATGATAAATTCGGAGAACTTTAAAAAATCAGCCAGACAAATGAGAAAGATAACCGACGAGCTTCAGGATATTGTTATGTCATTAAGAATGATACCCATTTCAGGCGCATTTCAGAGGATGAAAAGAATAGTAAGGGATATGGGCAAGAAATTAAACAAGGATGTTGAGCTTATATTAAAAGGAGAAGATACGGAAATAGACAAAACCATAGCAGATACCATTACGGATCCCATTATGCATCTTGTACGAAATGCCATGGACCACGGTATAGAATCGGAGAATGAAAGGGTAAGAAAAGGGAAAAGCAAAAAGGGAAGAATAATGCTGTCCGCTTCCAATGCCGGAGGAGAAATTCTCATAACCGTAACAGATGACGGAAGAGGGCTTGAGTCTGCCGAAATATTGGAGAAAGCCAAAGTAAAGGGATTATTGACAAAACCCGAAGGCGAATACACTCAAAAAGACATATTCCAATTATTGATGATTCCCGGATTTTCCACCAATGAATCAATAACAGAATACTCAGGCAGAGGAGTCGGAATGGATGTTGTTAAATCTAATGTGGAAAAAGTAGGAGGCACCGTTTTATTGGACAGTAAGCCTGAAGCGGGAACGGAAATAACATTTAGAATTCCTCTCACGCTGACTATAGTTTCCGGTATGTTAGTGATGGTCGGGGATTCGGTATTTATAATTCCTATTAAGAATATTCAACAGTCCTTCAGGTCAAGTGAAAAAGAAGTTATTAAAAAGGATGACCGCAGCGAATTAATAATAATAAGGGAAAAGTGCTATCACATTATCAGAATGAGTGAGTATTTCAATATAGAAACCAATGTAACAAATATTGATGACGGTATATTGATTCTTGTGGAATCAGGGTACAACAGCGTTTGCTTGTTCGTGGATGAAATAATAGGAGAACAGCAGGTGGTTGTTAAGCCTTTACCGGCAGTATTAAACAAATATAATCTTAAGGAATCGGGAATTTCCGGCTGTTCAATATTAGGTGATGGAAGCATCAATTTAATTTTGGATATAGGAAATATAATCGATAGTATATAGATATGTTAAGACTGACTGACGGCGAATTTTTAGAATTTGTTAAATATATGCGCAATAATTACGGCATAGACCTTTCAAAAAAAAGAATATTGATTGAAGGGAGACTATCCAATGCAATAGATAAAAGGGGAATGAGCAGCTTTTCCCAATACTTGGAAACCATAAAAAGCAACAGCAAGGAAGAAATTACAATGCTTGTAAACAAGCTGACAACAAACTACACTTATTTTTACAGAGAAGAGAGTCATTTTGAATATTTAAGAGAAGTGATACTTCCAAGGGAAGAAAAGGAAAACAAATCAAAGCTGTTAAATATTTGGAGTGCAGGTTGCTCATCGGGAGAAGAACCATATACAATAGCCATGGTGTTGGACGACTTTTTCAAGATTGGAATTAATCAATGGAAAATACATATAAACGCTACGGATATTTCAGAAAAGGTACTTTCAAAGGCAAGGGAAGGCATATATTCGCAGGAGAGTATAAAAAAACTTCCGGATTCATATAAAAAAAGATACTTTAAAAAAATCAAACCCGATGAATATGAAGTAATTCCTGAAATTAAGAAATATATTATATTTAAAGAATTTAATTTAATGGATAATATTATAGAGAAAAACAAATATGATGTGGTTTTCCTGAGAAATGTAATGATATATTTCAATAATGAAATAAAGGGACATATTGTTGATAAAATTTACGACGCTACTAAGCCGAGCGGACATTTGATGATTGGACATGCGGAAGCATTACAAAGAGATAAATCAAAATATATTTATATAAAGCCGGCTATATATAAGAAGGAATAAAATGACAACAAATGAAATAATCGCAATAGGAGCTTCAACGGGAGGCACGGAAGCAACCTTAAAAATTCTTAAAAAACTGCCGAAAACTTTCCAACCTATTCTCATAATTCAGCACATGCCTCCCGGATTTACTAAAATGTATGCGGACAGGCTGACTAAAATATGCAAAATGGAAGTAAGAGAAGCAATTGACGGTGACAGGGTAATGCAAGGGGTTGCACTGATTGCCCCCGGAGACAAGCATATGAGGCTGAAAAAAGATGAAAACGGCTATTACGTATCATGCGAAAAAGGTGAAAAGGTAAGCGGACACCGTCCTTCGGCAGATGTACTTTTTGATTCCGTGGCAGAAATAGCAGGAAAAAAATCAGTTGGTATCATTCTTACGGGAATGGGAAAAGACGGAGCATCAGGTCTTTTGAACATGAAAAATGCAGGAGCATTCACCATAGGTCAGGACGAAAAAACATCGGTGGTTTACGGAATGCCGATGGTTGCGTACAATATAGGTGCCGTTACTGTTCAAGCAGCAATTGATGACATTTACGACATTTTAATAAAACACTTAACTAAATATAATCCTTAAAGTCGCCCGGTATGCTGTAATTATCAAGATATAAGTGGTAAAGCCATTTAAATATATTTTTAAAAAATTAGTGTGTTGCACTATGACAGTTAATGGAGGAGTTATGAATACTGACAAAAATATCAAGAGCAGTAGTATTACAAAAAAAATAGTAATAACAATTTTTTTGGTTTGCGTATCGGCATTGCTGGTAACGGGATTAATAATAGTAATAACCGTAAATGAGCGGTTTACGGGAAATGAAAAGGAAGTACTGAATGAATCGGCTCAAAGTGTAAGCAACAAGGCGGAAGCTTTTTTTGAAAGGTATATTGCCATTGTTGAGCAAATGGCTCAGGATAAAAATATACAGAATTTTATGATTAATGCACAAGGACGCAGTAAATCATTAACCGAAACGGAAGGATTTATGATTGCCGCCGAAACAACGGATGCGACCCAGAAGTCAGACTCGGAAATAATTCTTACCGCATATATTGCACAAGCTGATTATAATTTGGCATCTCCGGAAATTATTGCGGAAGGATATGATGTGACTTCAAAGGAATATTATAAGGCGGTTACGGAAAATAAGGTTTGGATAACCGAACCTTATGTCGACACCATAAGCGGTGGCGTAGTGATTACAATATCCGCGCCCGTCAATGTTGACGGCAGCGTCATAGGGCTTACGGCAGTAGATATAGCAATTGATAAGCTGACAACCATGGTTGATGAATATGAGTTGGGAGATACGGGACATTTTTCATTATTAACAAATAATAATACAATTGTAGCCCATAAGGATAAAGACACACTGCTAAAATCAATTGAGGAGATTGAGCTGAGCGATAATATCGTCCAATCAATTAAAAACAGAGACAGCAATGTAATGGAATATACATACAACAATGAAAATTATTACGGAAACTGCGTGAAAATAGGTGATACGGGCTGGCAGGTACTGTCTTCGCTTCCTTCAAGTGAATTGACAAGCGATACAAACCGGTTAATTTTAACTATTGTAATAATCTTTATAATATTGTTGGCATCAATGCTCATGACAATATTTGCGGTAGTTCGAAGAGTAACAAGACCTATAAGAAAAATAACGGATATTACAAATAAATTAGCTGCCGGAGAATTAGATGTAAATATTGACATAAACAGCAATGACGAAATCGGGATATTGGCTAAATCAATCAAAAGCTTAACCGTACGATTAAAATCCTATATAGTGTATATAGAGGAAAGCGTCAGGGTTTTAGACGAAATGGCTGAAGGAAATTTAAACGTGGAGCTTAAAAATGATCATGAAGGTGAATTTGCCAAATTAAAGGTCGCCTTGCTGAATGTATCGGATACACTAAAGAAAACAATCGGGAAAATAAAAGAATCTTCATATTCGATCAATATGAATGCGGAACAGGTTTCTGCGGGTGCCCAGACATTGGCTCAGGGAACAACGGAGCAGGCAAGCGCGATAGAGGAACTATCGGCGGAAATCAATGAAATATACGCAACCATCGTACATAATGCCGAGTATGCCGAAAATGCTGGAAACAAAGCCTTAGAGGCATCTAAGGAAGTGGAGCAGGGCAACGTTCAAATGAGGGATATGCTTGCGGCAATGGATGAAATAAGCAATTCATCAAATGAAATAGGAAAGATAATCAAGGTTATTGATGACATAGCATTCCAAACCAACATACTTGCATTGAATGCGGCGGTTGAAGCAGCAAGAGCAGGCTCTGCCGGAAAGGGTTTTGCCGTTGTGGCGGATGAGGTGAGGAACTTGGCAGGGAAATCTGCGGAAGCAGCTAAACAAACGACGGCATTGATTGAAAATTCTATCCGTGCAATAAATAACGGAACAATGTTAGCGGGCAAGACCGGTAAATCCTTGGTTGAAATTGTTGACAGGACAAGCGAAACCAATGATTTAATAAATGAAATAGTCAAAGCATCATCGGGTCAAACCGTTTCGGTAAATCAAATAAAGGGCGGAATAGAACAAATTTCTTCGGTTATACAGCAAAATGCTGCAACAGCCGAGAACAGCGCAGCAAACAGCGAAGAGCTGTCGGGACAGGTACAGCTGTTAAATGATCTGGTAAATCATTTTAAATTATAAGAAAATATACCGGACCTTCCTCCGTCATTTGAGGGAGGTCTTTAATTTGTTATTTTTTCATAAAAACATTTAATTAAATTGAATTATTGTCGATAATACATATAGAGTAATCCATAGAACACCTTAATCAGAAGAAAAGGAGAAAGCTATGTCAACACTTTCAACTAATTTATACGGCTCGGCAACAAACAAAGGAATGGGTGGTCTTTTGTCGGGATTGGACACCGACGATTTAGTCAATCAAATGACTGCTGCCACTCGAAACAAAATAAACAGGGAATATCAATCAAAACAAAAATTATTATACAGGCAGGAAGCATACAGGGAAATAAGCACAAAGCTCTTATCCTTCAGCAATAAATATTTCTCATATTCATCAGGCTCTGCAAACAATATATTAAGTCCGAAGTTTTTTGAATCATATACATATAAACCCTCATCAAATTATGTGAATGTAACGGGCAATGCAGAAAATATAAAAAACTTTTCGATAAACGAGATAACAAGCGTCGCAACCGCAGCAAGCTTTAATTCAACTAAAAAAGTTTCAGAGAGGATAGTATCTTCAAAAGACGGTATACCATCGAGTATTTCACCCCTTGCAGGTGAAACAATGACATTAGAATTTGAAGGTAAAAGCTATGATATAAAATTCGGCAGTGATTTTGGCGAAAATATTGAAGTAGATGCTGCGGCAGTTGCAGCAGAACTGAATGAACAGTTAAAGGAATTAAAAGATGAAGAAGGCAATCAGCTTTTAACATTTAAAGCTGATGGAAATAAAATTGTTTTTGACGAAGGGAAAGCGAAATTAACGGCAGCAAGCAGCAAGGTAATAGACTTATTGAATTTTAAGGTGGGGCAGGATGCAATATCAACAGATCCTATTGAAAAAGATAAACTCAATAAAAGCTATGAAAGTATCCTGCAAAACAAGAATGAATATATTACCTTTGAATACAACGGTGTATTAAAAACCATTAATTTGAATGGCGAAACGGATTCGGACGAAGTAAAGAAACATTTACAAGATGAGCTAAATAAAGCCTTCGGAGAAGGAAAAATTAACGTCACTTTTGATACAGGTAAATTGTCATTTGAAGCTAAAGGAGATAACAATATATTCGGTATCAGTTCCATAAGTAAGGATTTAAGCAGATTAACAGGCTTGGAATCCGGCGATTACAACAGATTAAACAGGAACAAGCCTTTGGCTGAATCAGGCTTAATCGGAATAGACAGTGTGTTAAAAGAAAATGCAGACGGAAAAGAATTCTACAGGTTGACTATTAATGGCGTGAATATAGATTTTGAAACTACCATGTCAGTCACGGATGTAATCAATAAGATTAACAGCAATGCAGAAGCAGGAGTAAGAATTTCTTATTCATCCACTACGGATACATTTACTGTAAAGGCAACCGCAACAGGCTCTCATAAGGGGGTCAGCATAGATGCAGGCGGCGGTACATTAGCACAGGCTCTGTTCGGCTCGGGGGTGGATTTAAATGAGAATTTAGAAGACGGTGAAAGTATTAAAACCGAAAACGGTTTAATGTATCTTTATGACTCTGCGAACGATAAGATCGGGGCAGTGGAATACGATAAAGAAAATCGTGAATACAAGGTGAAATATGATGATGGCACACCTGATAAGGTTATTGCCGCAAACGTGGATTATCATATAAATAAAGGTACGGATACCAAAATGGCATACACACTCAACGGTGTTAAAACTGAAGTTATTAGAAGCACAGCCAATTTTACGATTGATGAAATAAATATTGAGTTGAATGAGAACGCATCGTCCATAGATTTTACAAATGCAGTAACATTTGATGTAACCAATAATTCCGACGAGGTTGTTGAAAGAGTTAAACAATTTATAAATGAGTATAACGAAATAATCAGCCTGATAGGCACAAAGACCGGTGAAAGACCAAACAGAGACTATCCTCCATTAACTCCCGAGCAACAGGACGAAATGAAAGAAGAGGAAATAAAAAGCTGGACAGAGGAAGCAAAGAAGGGTGTTTTATACGGGGACAGCAAAATGAACAATGTTTTGCGCAGCATGAGGTCTGCTATGTCAGGTTTTACGGATGTCAGCAGCATTACATTATCTAACTTGGGAATTTCAGCTGCAAGTATGGACACAAGCGGAAAATTAATGGTAGATGAAAAAAAATTAAAAGAAATGCTTTTAGAAAATCCCGATGAAATTGCAAATTTATTTACTTCAACATCCGACAAAACAGGTAATGATGCTATATCGGGTATTGCCGTTCAGCTTCAACAGATTCTGAAAGCCAATATAGGAAATTACGGCAATTCAGGTCTGTTAATAGAAGAAGCAGGTCTTTCAACCGGTATGACAGCAGATAAAAATTTTATTTCCGAAAAAATAGAAAAGCATGATGAAAAAATGGAGCAGTTAAAGAAATCTTTAGAGAAAGAAAGACAGAGATATTGGAATCAGTTTTCCGCTTTGGAACAAAGTTTAAATAAATTAAATGCTCAAAGCTCATGGCTTACAGATATGATGGGCGGCAACTAAGATAAAAAGGAGACAATATGCTAAATCCATTTGAACAGTACAAACAAACATCGGTTAATACAATGACAAAGGGTGAACTGCTGATACTCTTGTATGACGAAGCAATCAAAAAGCTGAACCAAAGCAAGCTTTTGATGGAAAACAAAGACTATGAAAATGCAAATATCAGTCTTGAAAAAACCAGAAAAATATTCAACCACCTGATAGTGACCTTGGATGACAAATATCAGATATCCAAGGACTTGGCGGATATGTACATGTTTTTCAATACGGAAATCATCAAGGCATCATCATCGAAATCATCAGCCTATATCGAACAAATTCTGCCAATTGTTAAAGACTTGAGAAACACATGGGCTGAAGCGGACAAAATTACAAGAAAAGTCAAATAGACGGTGAATTATGGAAGAATTATTAAAAATTAAGCTGAAAGCAGCAAAAGAATTAAAGCTTTTAACAAAAGAAATCAGGGAATTATCACCGAAAACGGAATACGACAAGGTTAATTCCATGCTGGGCGAAAGGCAGCAGCTCATTGAAAAAATCAATACAATAAACTTAAGAATAAATGAAGCAAAAAACAATGCAAATTTCATAGAATCAAACGAAATAAAAACGCTGAATAAAGAAATAAAAAATGTTTTTTCCGAAATATTCGAAACAGACAGCATAATCCGCAAAAACATAAACACCGAGTTAAAGGATGTAAAGCAAAAGCTCAACCACCCAGAAACACAAACAAACTCACTAAACCTAAAGGCCTAAAGAATTCCGAGGACGGACCTTGAAATTCCATAGGGTAAGCCTGAAAACCTAAAGTTTTATCAATTTAATAAAAAATTTTATCAATAGGCTAAATTAATTTAAAAATCATACGATATATATTTTGTAAAGGTAATAATCTTTTCGGCATCAGGGCCCGATGCTGGAGAGAATTACAATAAAAAAAGGGAAGGATCCCAAGCAAATTACATGGAGGTAAAAAAATGAGAATACAACACAATTTAAACGCAATGAACTCCTTGAGACAATTAGGAGTAAATAACACAAATACGGGCAAAAACTTAGAAAAATTATCATCAGGCTATAAAATCAACAGAGCCGGCGACGATGCAGCAGGACTTGCAATTTCCGAAAAAATGAGAGGCCAAATCAGAGGTCTTGAACAAGCTCAAAACAATGCTAACGACGGTATTTCCTTAATTCAAACTGCTGAAGGCGGATTAAATGAAACCCACGCTATTCTTCAAAGAATGAGAGAATTGGCAGTCCAGTCAGCAAATGGTACATATCAAAATGATGTGGACAGAGAAAATCTCCAGAAAGAAGTTGAATCATTAAAATCAGAAATAGACAGAATAGCATCATCGACACATTTCAACAAAATTAACTTATTAGATGGTTCTATTGGCAAGGCAGAAGTTAAAGCTGAATTTGCTACA
>DAIMMU010000061.1:0-14259 GCA_036720515.1 Sedimentibacter sp. | reverse complement strand
CTCATGATTGAGGGGGCAGGGGGAGTTGACTTTGACATTAGTCAAATCTTTTTATGAATTTATTAAGAAGATATTTTATGGTGTAAAATAGACATAAAAATAATGGTATGGGTATGGGCATTGGTATGTGTTTGGGTGCGGCAATTGGTTCAGGCATAAAAACAGAGAAAGTAATTGTACTTGGTTATAAGATTAAGAAAAAAATGATTTACTTTTTCTATTGACAGCTATTACGGTTAGTGATATATTTATTACAGTAACAGTAATAAATATTAATGGAGGAATAAAGTTGAGGGATAATGCAAAAAGTGGTGCTTTGACAGAAGTAACTTTTTTCGTGTTGCTTTCCTTATATGAACCAAAACATGGATATGGTATCATGCAGTTCATAGAAAATAAAACACAAGGACGACTGATATTAGGCGCTGGTTCACTCTACGGAGCAATTAACAACTTGCAGAGCAAGAATTGGATCATGCCGGTGGGTGATGATACCGGAAGAAAAAAAGAGTATATCATTACAAATGTTGGGAAGGAGATTGTTAATTTAGAAATAAATCGATTGCAAGAATTAGTTTGCATAGCGACAGATATTGTAGGAGGAATAATTCAATGAAAAAATGTTATCGCTTTTTTGGCGGATTTTTAAATAATCAAGAAAACTGGCTGAATAAAATGGCTCATAAAGGATATCGACTTGTGAAAACCGGTAAATTATCATATGAGTTTGAGGAAGCTATGCCGGAAGAATATCAATATGCTGTTGAGTTCGTTGCTCACAAAAGTTATGATAAAGGAAAAGATTACAAGTGCTTTCTCGAAGAAATTGGTTATAAGGTATATTACAAAAATGCTAATTTGAATTATTCCATGGGTAAAGTAAAGTGGAGACCTTATGGCAAAGGTATGGGGCAGATATCTACTAATCCGGGGAGCTATAACAAAGAATTATTTATTGTAGAAAAGAAAAACGACGGCAAACCATTTGAACTTCATACAACCATTACAGATAAAGCTGATTATTATAAACCAATTAGAAATGCATGGTTGACAATAACGGTTTTACTTTTGTGCTTATCATTTTGGAAATATATAGATGTCAGGGTATTTTCCTATGAAACAGCTATATTTATGATTTTAGGATTACTGTCCATGATACCTGTTATGAAATATCAAAAAATATTATCTGAGTTTTCATTGCAGGCAAAGATTGAGGAATAGTTTTTTGTATGCAAGATGATAAGATAAGGTGAAGAGTATTTATATAATATTTGGCAGGCTCCGGCTAAAGCCTGCCTCAATGAAAAAACACCTAAGAGAACTGACAAGGTAGTTTCTTAGGTGTTTTTAAATAATTAAAAAAATTTCTTGTTTGTGGTATATTCCTCAACTAATCTTAATCCTTCTCCGAATCTCTGGAAATGTACTATTTCACGTTCCCTAAGCCATCTTAATGTGTCTTTTACAAGGGGGTCATCGGTTAATAGAATTAAGTTTTCGTAGGTGGCTCTTGCTTTTTGTTCTGCAGCCATATTGTTGTATAAATCTGCTATAGGATCTCCTTTCGCCTGTGTAAATTTTGAATCCCAGTGCTCGCCATCTGCGGAAACTAAGAATGGACAGGTTTCGTGATTAGAAAAATATCCTCCCATACCTGCCTGGATTAGTTCTTCTTTGGTCGCGCCATTGATTAATTTTTTGAACAAAGTAGCTACCATTTCCATGTGCCCAAGTTCTTACTACCCGAGGTGTTATCTGTTTTAATTTTCGTTGCTATTTAGGGATTCTTGGATACACTATTAATTCAAAGTTGTCAAAATTTTTATCCTTACCTACTCTTTGATTTTTAGTATATACTGCCTTGGATATAACTTCATCAAGCAAGGTGTTTTTAACTTCCGGATCCTCTATAGAATCATATACGGCAAGTACATGTTCAACCTTAGGAATAAATTCAACTATGTTTTTTTGAATTTCAGAATCAGCTTCCAGCTCCCTGGTAACCGAATCTAAATTGCCCTTTGCCTCATGAAGCTTATCATTTATTACTTTAGATCTTTCTATAAAAGTTTCAGTTGAATAAATTCCCTGTTCTAAAAAATCATGAATGTTGCTCATTTGTTTATTCAAACCTCTTATTTCATCTTCAAGGCGCTTTACATTCTGCCTTTTAACTTCAATTTCATTATTGCTTATGTTTTCTTTATTTTCAATACTGAGCTGCAGCTTATAATTAGTAAGCCATTGCTGCAGTGATAACAGCACTCTATTTTCAACATATGATAGATAAGAACTTATATTTTTACATCCTGATGCAGGGCACATCAGTACATCAGGTATTCTGTTTGGGTACGGTCGGCGAACCATTTTTGCACCGCATTGACCACAAATTACAATTCCCGACAAAGGGTTTTTAATAGGCTGCATATTAGGTGCAGGTTTTGGCTTATTATTTTTCAAATATTCTTGAGCTTTATAAAAATGAGATTCATCAACTATAGCTTCATGCAAACCGTCATATATTAGCCAGTCCTCTTCATCAGCGCGGGGACGTTCTTTTGTTATTATGCCATCTTGCATTTTTTTTGTTTCGGGACGGAAATTCCATCTTACTTTACCAATATATACAGGGTTTCGCAGCATGTCAAGTATCCTTGAATGAGTCCATTTCACTCCGGTTATTGTCGGCACCTTCATGCAGTTAAGTTTATTGGCTATAAGTGTTGAGCCCAATCTTTTAATAGTTCCGTCAGGTTGCTCCTCACCAATTGCATATAGTTCAAAAACCATTTTAACAACAACAGCTTCTTCTTGAACAACTTCCAAGGTATAACCCTTTTGTCCCTGAAGCTTAATAATTTTATATCCGTATGGATTTTTATTACCTACCCATTTTCCCTCTTTTACAGATTCGATTCTGCCATTCTGCAGCCTTCTGTTAATAGTCTTATATTCTCTCCTTGACATGAACAATCCGAATTCAAAGTATTCTTCATCAAATTCATTATTTGGATTATATATTTTCATAGGTGTGATAATTTTAGTTCCCGAATACTTGAAAGTCTGTGCTACAAGTCCCTGGTCTATGGTATCTCCTCTGGCAAGACGTTCCACTTCTACAACTAATACACCTGCCCATATACCTTTTTCAACATCACTAAGCAATTGCTGCATAACGGGACGTGCAGTTATTGTTTCTCCGGATACAAGTTCTTTGTATATTTTAGTTACATTTATTTTATTTTTTTTCGCATAATCCATTAGAATGCGTTCATGCCTGGCAAGGGTTTCTCCCTCTCCATGAGCCTCAGCTTCCAAGTCCGCTCTGGATTTTCTTAAATACATGCAGTATTCTTTCATATAATCACCTGCTTCATATATATGTTATTCCGCTAACTTTAGTTCTGTAAATTGTTCATCAAAGTAGCCGTCATGTATTAGAGCTTCCGTAAGTTTTTTCCTGAATTGCACGAATTCAACCATAACCCCAAATTCTTCTGCTAACTCGTAGTCATTGCTGCAGTACTTCAAAGCTTCTTCAAATACATAGACAGGCATCAAAAAATAAGCTGCGAAAGCTTCAGCCTGCTGCTCCTGTTTATCTACAACAATTTTGTTTTTCATCAGGGAATTTCCACAATGACAATAAGCATGTCCAATTTCATGAACAATATTTTCACGGAAGGCATTATTTTGAGTTTTAGGCGCCAAAATGACATCGTTAATAAACAATCGAGGAAAGGCTATTTTGCGTCATCAGCTTTAAATGGCTGTCTAAGATTATTTGTTCGATTGTATCCTTATCTATGGGATATTCAAAGATTTGATATTCGGTAAGTAAATAAATTGCTTTATTTAACATGTTGTAATACATATGGTTACCCCTTCCATTGGTGAGATAACCATATTATACAGAACGATTGTTCGAAAGTAAATACATAAAATTATATTTCGTAAAGTATAGATTTTTTTTAATTTAATTTTATTTGTTGATCCATTTATAAATTACTTTTTCATTCGAATATTTTTGCCATGCGATAATTCCATCATGTTGAAGTCTACCTATTACTATAAAGTTACGAACTTTTTGTTCTTTTGCAAACTTATTAATAGACTCTAAAGAAAAATTTTTATTTTTAATAAAATTTTCGTAGTCTTTAGGATTTATTAATATTTCATTAGAAAATTTATTTGCAGTTTCTTCTGCTTTGCTATTCACTGAGTCGAAATCAATAAATTTTTGTTTTACGTCATTATTTAATATATGTGCTATTTCATGAAAAAGAGTGAACCAAAACCTATCAGCGAAACCACCTCTTAAAGTCATGCACATTATAATTTTATCGTCTTCTGTCTTTTTAATAAATCCCTGTACAGGGGCACCAGTAAAATGTTTTACTATTTCAAATGCAATACCACATTCGGAAAATATTGATTGCAATTCTTTCCTTATAGTTTTGACATTTGAAAACATTAAATTCTTTATAACTGGTAATTTACTTTTTAATTTATTTAAATCTAATTCATTTTCTATAAGAATATTTTCTGTTAAAATCTCACATATCTTTTGCCACGCAAACAATACATAGACATCTGCACTAGCTGCAATTTGTGCTCTGTATGCAGCATTATATGTCATGTCAGTAATTGTTGATAGATTACTGACAGCTAATATTCTTCTTAGATCTAAAACTAAAAATTCATCTCTATCAATAGAGTTTATTCTGCCAATATGTGATAGAAATTCTATAATGGGTTTAAGTGTTTTCACAATTGATAACTCATTTTCTGAGATATTATTAAATTCTTCAAAATCCATTAATTCTTTATCATATATCCCTTGTAGATTTATCCAAAAACTCGCATCAATACCTAATGCATATTCTAATTTTTTTGCATAAGCAACTGATATTGATTTAGTACCATTTATTATAGTACTGACATGTTTTTCTGTAACGCCAGATCTTATAGCTAATTCTTTTTGACTCATGCCTTTATCTTGAAGTATCTCTTGTAAAGTTTCTCCGGGGTGAATAATGAGATCACGGGATAATCCATTCATTTTTTGTGCCATGATAATCTTCCACTCCTTTTATTATTATCGTATCACATTTTTTTAACGCTTCAGGACTCAAATTATCAGAGATTGGTTGAATAATTAATCTTCGATTTGCTGAGATGCTCACTCCATACATTCCTTTAAGATTCTCATATAATGGGTGAGGTTTACCAAGCCCTGTATCTAAGAAAATAGAAAAATTATTTGCAGATTTTAAAGCATCGTAACGTCTTTTGATTGTTTTAGTCAAGTCCCTTCCAATAGTTTTTTGCATTAATGAAAAATCATTAAAATATTTTTCAACATCGGAATTGTCAAATTTTATCTGCAATAATTTCACCCCAAATTCTTACCTAAATGGTTAATTATATTATTAGTATATAATATTTTTAATTAATTATCAATATATAAATGTGATATTTTTGTAATAACTTTACTTTTCACAAAAGATTTTTTATATATTATATTTGATATAGTTATTAATAATTATTCCAAAGGAATGTATTGTTTTATACATTCCTATTTACTCCATAAAATATATCTTTCCTTGTTTTAAATTCTCTTGATACCAGCGGTTTTTTACATATACCTTATCTGTCTGAACGTATTTTTTTTGCGTTGTTGCAGGCATTAAATCGGAAGCAGACATTCTACCTGCAGGTTTACAATTATATATTTCTATTATTGCTGCAACTTTTTAATATATGCTAATCTCTTTGTATTCAGCAATCTCATCTGTGCTATTCCATGTATTTATTCTCTTTATTATATTAGATATTTTCTCTGATGGTTTGATAGAAGGATCGAATAAATATTTTATGCATGTTTGTAAAAAAGTGTTTTCCAAATCATTCAATTTAGATGCATATTCCTTTTTATTTATACAAATAAGGTAATTTTTATCTTGAATTATGTCATCGTTGTATATTATTTCTTTAGTCATGATTTTATAATTATGCTTTATCATAACATCGTTAAACATTTCAATTATTTCTGACAGAGTACTTTCGGAGTACAACTACAAAAATTAAAAGATCTTGGGAGCTTAATTAAAAGAAACCGGCTAACAACAAAATCTTTACCAGCAACAGAAAATCTTATGAAAGGAGGAAAGACAGCATGACAAAATTTGAAAAGCTAACACAAAGTATAGAATCATTAGCAGAATACTTATCAATTGAGAATAAAGGCGACAACAAAGGCTGCCAAGGATGTGATTTATTTGAAGAGTGTACCGGAAAAGAAACATGTAAAAATGGTTGGATAAATTTTCTTAGCAGCGAACAAGATATAGCAGACAAATTTGGAGTAACAAAAACCTGTATATCTGATTTAGAAAGGGGCAAGAAAACTCCATCTTATAAACTGCTTGTAAAACTTTAAGATTTTTTAATCTTTCTCATCGTGAATTATTCAAACATGTAGATGAAATCCAATTACATAAAGAATAATATCACAATTAATTATTAGATGTCTACTAACATAAAGCTAACAGGTACAAGTGTTGAAACATATTATATTTTATAGGATTAGGGGGTGCTGAAAATAGAACATGAAATATTAGCTAAAATTCCTATTGGAAATATTGTTGAGGATTTTAAGGTTGGGAACACACGCATAATAATTTGCGATGATGATTGCCGGGATAAAGGTCCTGAGGATAAAGCAAGAGCTATTAAACGCATGGAGGTTATTGCAGCAAATGCTATTGCTGCCGGCAAATATAAACCAAAGAAGCAGGAGGAAAGTGGTGCATGAATGCAAGAATAAAAAAGAAAATACATAAAATAACTGATTTATGCTTTGATGTAAAGGATCTTGGACATGATTGCTATTTAAGATATTTTTCACATGTTAAGAGTTTTGGCTTGGATATTCATAAAAATGGTTGGGATGGAGAGAAAGAAGTAGATATCCATATCGACTTATATCTTGATAAAACAGATACAGAAACCAAATTAGATGAAATGATTACATGCCTTGAAACTTTAATAGAAGAAAGCTGAGAGGTGGCTTCATGGAACTAATGATAAAGCATTCGGAAATTTTAACAATCTGACGCAAGCAAGTGCAGCAGCAAATATGGCACGTCGTGCAAAGCGGGAGTCATGTATAGACATGTGAACTTCCATAGCATTGAATTTTCCGGACTGTTTAACTTCCGGATCCATACCGCAATAAGCAAAAAGCTGTTTAACCCGGATGTGATGCCCGGGATTTTTTGTTTTTTTGGATAAAAAATGAGTCTTCATGATTCGATTTAACGCACGAAAATAACCTCTTAATACTTTTGTATTTGTTGAGAGTATGAATTTAATCGTCTTATACAAAATAAAGAAAGACATTGACTGCCATAATTCAAACTAAAATTGCAATAGGTAACATGTAATGTAATATGGGTAAACGCAGTAGCCATTACTTTATATATAAACCAAAATAATATAAAAATGATACTTTTATGTATTTATGAATATAATGATTTAAATACAAAAAAAGGAGGTGTTATTATTGTATTACAGTGATTTTAAATATTCAAAGGATAATAATTTTATATTAGATATATTTACAAAAAATAAAATTCAGAAAGGTTCATTAGAGGTCAAAGTATTTTCATTTGATGGGACACCTATAAATAATGCAAATGTAAGAGTATTTGCACCGTGTGGAATTAATGAATACATCATAAATATTTATGCATTAGGATATTATCCGGTTCAAATTAGTAATGTGCAATTATACCCGGGTTATGTATATAAATTAAACGTTAATTTAATTCCTGCACAATCAAAAGATCAAACATTAAAACTTGATCAAAGAATTAAAATTCCTTCATACAATAAAATTTTCCAGACTGAATCAGAATTGCCTCAGGATGAAATTAGGGAGCTTACAATGTCATTAGGTATGGTCACTCCAAAAGGTTCACCATCTTATATTTACGCAGAGAAATTTGCCGAGGAAGTAAATAATTTAAGCAATGGTAAGATAAAAATAGATATATATACGGATGCAAAGTTAGGAGCAGATAGACAGATGCTTCAAAATATATTGATTAATGGCAATATTGATTTAATAGTTCAAACTGTAGCACCACAGTCAGAATTCATGCCCAAATTGTCTATATTTGATATGCCCATGGTTTACACCGACACAAATGACTTAAGAAAAGTAATTAATAATACAGAATTTTATGAAAAAATCAGTGACATTTACCAAAGCGGTGGCTATAAACTGTTGGGATTTTCTGATCCATTATTTAAGCAGCTGACAACAAACAAGGAAATACAGAATATAGATGATTTCAATGGAATTAAAATAAGAACAATTCAAAATAAGAATCATGAAGAGTTTTGGAGGTTACTTGGCGCAATATTAGTACCGCTACCTGTGAGTGAAATATATACGTCATTGCGACATGGATATATAGATTCTGCGGATAATCCATATGAAAATATAATTGCTTTAAGATTATATGAGCAGCAAAAATATCTTATAAACACTAACCATTTACCACATCTAGTAAATCTCATAACAAGCGATAAGTATTATAACAGCTTAAGCGCCGCTGAAAAAGCAATAATTGATGAAGCTGCTGCTAATGCAACAGCATATGTCCGTGAAAAAGCAGATGAACGCTTTGAAGAAGACAGACAAATACTTATTGATAATGGTATGACAATATTTGACTTGCCGTATGAAACAAAACAAGCAATTAGGTCAAGATCTATACCGATATATGAAAGAATTCGAGAGTTAGTAAATGATGACGAATTAATAAAATTATATTTTGGAAATTAACATTTATTAAATTTTGTGTGTATATAATTAGTATATTTATTAAAATAAGTGGCTCCAATGATTTTCAGGGGAGCTGCTGCTTTTTTATTGTAAAAAACTTCAAAAAAGGAAAAGCTGCAGGCGGTAAAAAACATTTATGAGGCAATGGGAATAAAGCTTTTTGAAAAACCGGAAAGAGATAAAAGCAAGGTTGACTATGAAATTGATGAGCTGGTAAAAGAACTTGCCGAGGAGCTGACGGAAAATCAATGTAAGGCACAAATTCTTGAAATATATAAGGACAAAAACATGAATAGGTATTTACAAATTCAGGAAATATAGTATACTATAATTAAGACATGCACATATTGAAATTTCAATAGAATTTTATTACAGATAACCATTTGGTACGCATTCTTCTGTTCCTATATCCGTTAATATTGCTTTTGTTTCATTTAAGGGCATGCTGAATCGTTGAGTTAAATAATTCATGCTTGCGCTTAATTCGCCGTCAGGTCCGCCATATTGATTTAAAACAGCCTTAGCCATTCTTACATCTTTATTTGATACTCTTACAGGATACTGTAATTTTTTTTCATACATAAACATAGAGCATAATCATTCCTTTCTATATGATCTAAAATATTAAAATTATTCCCAAGGCCATGGGCTGTTTATATAACGCCAGTTGTCCCCGAACTCATGCCCGAATATAGTCATTGGACCGAATTGCATTTCATAGTCGTCCTTAATTTCTTTTAATTGGTCAGTGTACATTTTATGCCTGTATAGGGCAACCGGATCGTTTGGATGAGTATCTAAGAATAGGGCTATATCTAAGGCTGCAAATTGGAGCTTTTGTATTTCCAACAGCATTTCCTGCTGCTGATTTAATCTTTGATTTGTTCTGTTATAATTAACCATAATTACACCCCTCTTTGAAGAAATTCTAAATATGGAGTAACTAAATCCGGAAATACGGTGCCATGGACAAACGCCTCATTTAAATTGTTGAAATAACGCGGGTTTATTTGATATGGCACGTATCCGTATCCAGGCAATGGATTTTCAGGCATATATGGTACCATAGGTATATAATTATTGTCATCACGTCTAATCAATATCTTCATTCCTTTCTGATGAATATTTTGCCATTTCAATAATGAAATAGTTTATATTTATAATATTCATATATAGACAAAAAGTGACGTATTTCTGGAAATGTTAACGATAAGATATATTATAAGTCACTTAAAAATTTTCAGTTGAAGTAAATATAACAAGTGATATACAGGTATGAATAAAATATAGTGATTTGATAGGAGAGCTTAAATGCCGAGAATTTACCCTCAAAACTTGATACGGTTAATAACGGCAAAATCGGGAGGCTTTTATGTCAGGAGACGGAAATGATGTATCCGTGCCGGTGAAAACAGCAGTTTTATTGGCAGTAACATTCGTTTTAAACAATGTTACATTGTAAAAGAATAAAATACAAAAGGTGATTTAGTTCTATCACCTTTTGTATGACTAACCCTGTTTTTTCTACAATATAAGTTGATGGCAGAATGGGCTTTGAGTAAGGGGAATTTCCCCAATAAAGTACGACGATTGTTGAATTACATATGCTCATATTGCAGTTTATAGAGCTTGTAATACAAACCCCTTTTAGACAACAATTCTTGATGCGTTCCTTCCTCTCTTATTCTTCCTTTGTGCATTACGATTATTTTGTTAGAATTTTGAATTGTTGAAAGTCTGTGGGCTACAATCAATGTCGTTCTGTCTTTCATCAGCTTTTTAAGCGCATCTTGTATTAAAACTTCAGTTTCCGTATCGATGTTGGCTGTTGCTTCATCGAGAATCAATATATCCGGTTTAAATGCCAATGTTCTGGCAAATGATATCAGTTGTCTCTGACCTGCTGAAAAAGCAGCCCCGTTTTCAATAACACGGTGGTCGTAGGTGTCATCGTATTTCGATATAAAGCTGTCCGCGTTAACATACCTTGATGATTCGATTATTTCTTCATCAGTTATATCTTCATTTCTTAGCCTGATATTGCTTTTAATATTTCCTGAAAATAAGAATACATCCTGAAGCATCTGACCGATATTTTTTCTTAAGCTTGAAACCTTTATATCTTTTATATTTATTCCGTCTATAAGAATTTCTCCTTTTTGAATATCATAGTACCTGCATATTAAATTTTGGATGGTGGTTTTTCCCGCACCGGTTGCTCCTACAAAAGCGGCGGATTCACCGGGGTTAACCTTAAAGGATACATCCTTTAATATCCATTCTCCATCCTTATAAGCAAACCACACATTTTTAAACTCGATACTTCCTTTAAAGCTGTTAACTTCAATTGCATTTTCGCTATCTTTAATTTCAGGATCTTCGTCTAACAGAAGAAAAATTCTTTCTGAAGCTGCCGATGCTGATTGAATTATGTTAAGCTGTTCTGCAAGCTCCTGTATAGGTTCGAAAAATTTAGTGATGTATCCCTGAAACACGACGATTGTTCCAATGCTGACAGAACCTTCTATGACCATTTTACCTCCAAACCACAGCAATATGCAGGTGGCGGCAATTCTCATCAAATAATTTGTAGGATTATAAATACTGAAGGTAAATAATTGCTTCATATGTTCCTTCTTTAATTTTTCATTTTCATTTTTAAATTTATCAAAAATTTCATCTTCGACCGCAAATATTTGAACAATATTCATTCCTGACACATGTTCCGAAATAAAAGCATTCATAGCAGAAATTTTACTACGTATTTCTCTTTGAATTTTTTTTGAAATATTTTTAAAAGTAAACGTAAAAATTATTATAAAAGGTATAACTGAAGATGTTAACAGTGAAAGCCTCAGGTTGTATGTAATCATTGTAATTATTATTCCGAACAACACAAATATACTTTTCATAATATTTACAATTACGCTGGTATACATTTCATTAAGAGCCTCCGTATCATTGGTGACTCTTGTTACCAGTCTTCCGATTGGATTTTTTGTAAAAAAGCTTAGTGAAAGACGGCTTAAATGAGTATATATCTCCATTCTTATATTATAAATTATATTTTGACCCGTGCGTGCCAATATTTTAGCTTGGCTGTATTGAAGCAGGAATATTGCTATAACAGTCAAAAAATATATAAAACATATCTTTATTATACCGGCAGTATGTAAACTTTGTTCTGCTTCTGTCGTAATTACAGATTTGTTTGTGTATTTTGACAGAAAGCCATCAACAGCCTTACCGATTAGAATAGGCTGATATAGCTCCAACAGAACTATTACCACAATAATTGCAATTGCAAACACAAAGTTTGAAACATATGGTCTGGCATATTTTAACAGACGTCTTAATAATTTTTTATCTATTTTTTTTAGTTGTTCTTTTTCCATACTCCGACCTCTATTCCTGCTCTAACATTTTCTCAAGCAATTGTTTTTCGTAAATCGAGCTGTAAAGTCCCTTGTTTTGCAGCAATTCATGATGATTTCCGCTTTCAACGATTCTTCCTTCATCTAACACTATTATCAGGTTAGAATCTTGAATTGTTGAAATTCTATGGGCAATTATTACGTTAGTTTTGTTTTTTCGATTTTCTTTAAGGTGTGTCAGTATTCTTTCTTCAGTATCCGTATCAACGGCAGAAACCGAATCGTCAAGAATCAGTATTTCAGGGTTCTTAATTAAAGCCCTTGCGATAGAAATTCTTTGTTTCTGACCTCCTGAAAGGGAAACACCCCTTTCACCTATAAATGTTTCATAACCTTGTTTGAACTCAACAATATTTTCATGTACGGAGGCAGCCTTTGCAGCTTCGATAATTTTATCTTGTTCTCCCTTCCTTGTTCCAAAATCAATATTGTTTGAAATTGTATCTGAAAACAAAAAATTATCCTGCGGCACATAACCGATATTACTTCGAAGAATATTTAACGGTATATCAAGTATATTGTATCCTCCCAAAAATATAGTGCTGTCATTTGGGTCGAAAATTCTTAAAAGCAAATTGACCAATGTGGTTTTTCCGCTGCCTGTCCTACCTATTATTCCAAGTGTTTGTCCCTTTTCAACCCTAAAATTTATATCATTTAGTACATATTTATTTGAATCAGGGTATTTAAAGTTTAAATTTTTTACCTCAATAGAGCCGTCAAAACTGTTTATCTGTATTGCTGTTTCGGAATCTTTGATTTCGACAGGTTCATTTAATATGTTTTCAATTCTTTCCAATGATGCGGAGCCCATTGTAAACATATTAATAGTCATTCCTATTGCCACCATCGGCCACACAAGCATTCCTAAATATTGAATGAATGCTGTAAATTCACCTAAGGTTATTTTGCCGTAAATTGTTATGTACCCTCCGTAACCAATTGCAACGGTCAATGCAAGACCTGCAATCATATTCATGTAAGGATGCATTAAAGCTTGCAGCTTTATTAGTTTAATATTTTTATTAAATGTATTTTTGTTAACCTTTTCAAAAGCATCTACAGACTTGTTTTCCTGAACAAAGGATTTAATTACTTTAATTCCTGATAAGCTTTCCTGTACAAAATCGGAAAGATTTGCAAATGCCTCTTGTTTGCCGGAAAACCTTTTGTGCATTTCTCTTCCCATAAATCTGACGGAAACCGCAATCATTAACATTGGTATAATGGCAGCTGCCGTCAACATTGGATCTATTTTGGTAATCATATTGTAAACAGTAATCGTTCCCAAAGCCAAAACATCAAACAGGGTAAGAATTCCGGGTCCCAATGCCATTCTTACGGCTTCTAAATCGTTTGTCATATGAGCCATTATTTCTCCCGGATTGTGGTCCTGGTAGTATTTTGATGACATTTTTTCTAAATGCTGAAACATATCATTTCGTATATCCCTTTCAATGCTCCTGGAGCTTCCAAAAATAAAGTATCTCCATAATATCCTGCCTGCATAAATTGTAAAGGCAATTCCTAAAAGTTTAAATACAGCATTTGATACAAAGTTTACATCAAAAATATTTAACTCTATCTGATCTATTACATTACCCACAATCAAGGGTACTAAGGTCTGTACATAATCAACTCCCAGCAATGCTATTAGTCCAAAAAAATAGTGAAGCTTATACTTATTGAAAAATTTTTTGATATAATTGCTTTGAATAAAAAATGCAGGTTTGCTGCCCTTTGTATCTGAAGTCATTTTCCGCTCCTTTTTTATAATATAATTCCATTATACATCTTATAAAGGATTTTTAAAGGGTTTTATTTTATAAAGTTTATTCAACTTCTTGAATTAGCTTTGAAAAATGTATTGAAAATATTTTTTAGTAAATTGATCGTAAATATTCCCATAAATAGACACTATCAAGACATGAAAATGTTTTGACAACATAAAAAAGATGTGATATACTT
>DAIMMU010000264.1:0-1991 GCA_036720515.1 Sedimentibacter sp. | reverse complement strand
CGGAAGCTATGCACAATTTAACCGGTTTAGGTGCACTATTAAAACGTAATATGCAATACGTGCTAACTACCACTAAAGGAACTCTCTTGCCTACAAATGCATATTATCTTGACTCAAACTTTACTACTGTAACAGATAGCAATAATTACAGCTTCACAGAAATGCCGTCTTAATAATAGGTAGATGTAAGCATTGATTTATATAGTTGCGTAAGTTACATGTCTTGTATTTATTGAAGTTCAAGGTTCAAGCTTATAAGCTCATACTGTAGAACAAAAAACCCACCTTACTGTAGAACTACTATATAGTCTGTAAGTAAGTTGGGTTTTAGGTTTTATACATAATTTCTCGGGAGTGTAACAAATTTCGTGTAAATGGATTTTTGGTTTAAAAAAATGATAACAGTCTCAATTTCTCTACATTAAACTCATTTCTTTAAAGCGTAAAAAAACATCGTTTCTTTCATTTATTATTTCAAATATTATCTTAACAGTCCCATATTCTTGTGAAACATTTTCACCTATAGGACCTTCGATAAGTGTAATTTGGGTTTCTATCGTATCATCGTTTTGCATTGATACGACATTTTTGACCATAACATTATTACCAAATCCTGCATCCGTGGGAATTATGTATGTTTCCGTAGATTCATCATACTCATTATCAAATTTGCTACCTTGTGCTAAAAAGTTTTCTTTGCCAAATAATTGATGTGCCATTTTTTGTGTGCTATCAAGCATATAAATTGCTTTACCATCATTTCCCGCTATAGAATCTTTTGCAATGTCATTGTAAGGATGATTTTCAATATCTGCAAAAATAAATGTAGATGCTATGTAACGAAAAATTTCCACATCTGATAATTCTGTAAGCGGTGAATTATCATCCGGTAAATTATATAAAAACAAAGAATATATAGCAATATGCTCTGCTAATATATCTGCTTGCTTGCTCAAAGCACTTACATCAATACTTAAATCTTCTTTAAAGGAAGATTCTTCGCCAGAGGAAGTATTTGGGTAACTTTGAGAGGAAATGTTACCGTTATCAGGCGATTTGCCATTTGATGATGCTACCTCATTATTAGGTTCACATCCTGTAAATACTAAAGAAACTATAAGTAAACTTATGAACAAGATCTTTTTCATAATAAAAACTCCTCGTATAATATATTTATCAGTTATAAAACAAACAAAATAATAACTAATATAAAACTAATCAAAATAGAACATTAACAAATAAATATGTGTTGCTTCTTCTTCTGTAATTTCTGATTTCACTCCTGATGAAATCTGTGACATGCCTGATGACGGTCTTATTAAATAAGTGCAAGAATCGGTTTGATGACCCTGACAATGTTGGACGTGACAAGGGGACTGACAAGGGGACGGGGTTGTTGTCATCTTAAATTTTCTGAATTATCCCTCTGCTGATTCCGGTCAATCGTTCGATCTGTCTGATAGACAGATTATAATCTTCTTTTAACTTTCTTAAATATAAATTCCTCTTTTGTTTATCAAAATTTTGTATATCTATCGCTTGTTCAATTTTACAGTAATATTTAATTATTTTCATTGCTTCATCATCCGTCAATTGCCTTTTTTCAGGCATATCCATACATTCATCACCATTTTCTTGGTTTATATATTCAATAAAGTTCTTTACTGCTTTTTCCCTGTCCACTGCATTGAATATATTTAAAACAAAATCGTTATCTGTTATTTTATTTTTTTCAATGTAATCCTTGTAATTAGACCACCTATAGTTTTTAATATTATCGGTTATACCTGCTCTTAAAGGATTTTGAAATATGTAACGCAATACAACAAGAAAATATGTATCATCTTCTATAGGTTCACTTTTAAAGCGATCTTGAAACAAATAACCTACTCTGTCATATTTTTTATTATACCAGAAAACATAACTGCCACAAATTCTTCTCATCACAGTTTCTAATGACTCATCTCTTTCTTGCAATAACAAGTGCAAAT
>DAIMMU010000060.1:0-14306 GCA_036720515.1 Sedimentibacter sp. | reverse complement strand
TATTTGCATTAAACATATATCCATACATTACGTCTTCAATTATTCTTCAGCTTTTAGCAATAGCTATTCCAAAGTTAGAAGAAGTGTTTAAAGCAGAAGACGGAAAGAAAAAGATGGCACAATGGACCAGATATATAACCGTTATTTTAGCATTGATTCAAGCTACTGCATACAGTGTTGGATTCTTTAATTCAGCAATAATTGAAAAGAACTTTTTATCAATAGCTACTGTAATAATAGTTCTGACGGCAGGAACAGCGTTCCTTATGTGGTTAGGCGAGCTGATAACCGAAAGAGGTATCGGCAACGGTATATCACTGTTGATTATGATAGGTATAGTATCACAGTATCCATCTGACTTTGGAACAATAATTTACCAATTTCAGAATGGTGCGGTAAATATATTAGAAGTATTAATATTCGTGGTATTTGCGTTTTTCATAATAGTCGGAGTAATAGCTATTCAAGAGGGAGAAAGAAAAATACCTGTTCAGTATGCGAAAAGAGTTGTTGGAAGAAAAATGTACGGCGGACAAAGTACGCACATTCCTATGAAAGTGTTAATGTCCGGAGTTATGCCGGTAATATTTGCTTCAACACTTTTGGCAATACCACAAACATTGGCATTCTTCTTCCCGGCAATGGCAGGAAACGTTCAAAAATATTTCTCGTTAGCTCAAAGTCCGGGAGTATACATTTACACAATATTAAACATATTGTTGATTATATTCTTTACGTATTTCTATACAGCGGTACAGTTCAATCCTTTTGAATATTCAAATACCCTTAAAGAAAACGGCGGATTTATACCCGGAATCAGACCCGGAAGACCTACTGCAGAATATTTAAATAAGGTACTAAACAGAATTACTATAGCAGGAGCAATTGCACTTGCAATAATTGCAACAATTCCTACACTGGTATTCTCATTTACGCATTTGAATATCAACTTCGGCGGAACATCATTGTTGATAGTAACGGGTGTTGCTCTTGAAACTATGAAGCAAATAGAAGCTCAAATGATAATGAGACACTATAAGGGATTTTTAAAATAGAAAAGAGGTAAGGAAAATGAGAGCAATTTTATTGGGACCTCCGGGAGCCGGAAAGGGAACTCAAGCAGAAACGATTGTAAATGAATTTTCAATACCGCATATATCCACAGGAGACATTTTCAGAAAGAATATAAAAGAAGGAACTGCTCTTGGCAAGAAAGCTAAGGAATTTATGGACCAAGGAAAATTGGTTCCCGACGACTTAACTGTTGAGCTTGTTAAAGACAGATTGCTACAGGATGATTGCAAAAACGGATTTCTGTTAGACGGATTTCCGAGAACAATCTATCAGGCAGATGCTTTGGAGGATGCTTTAAAAAGCATGAATCAAAGCTTGGATTATGTAATCAATATAATTGTCAGAAAAGAACTTCTTGTTGAGAGAGCTGTGGGCAGAAGGGTTTGTAAGAATTGCGGCCAGACATACCACATGTCATTTAACAAACCTTCAAAAGAAGGAATTTGCGACAACTGCGGTGCAGAGCTTATGCAGCGTAAGGATGACACTGAAGAAACTGTTGCAAACAGAATCAATGTTTACCGTGAGCAAACAGAACCGCTTATTGATTATTACACAAAAAAAGGTATAATAGTCAATATAGACGGTGAAATGCCTATTGCTGAGGTTGGCAAAGACATCGTTAAAAAATTGAGGAATAAATGATATGATTATTCTCAAAACAAGAAGAGAAATTGAAATAATGAAAAAAGCCGGTCGTTTGGTTGCTCAGTCTCACGAATTGGTGAGAAAAAATATTAAACCCGGCGTTACTACCAAAGAACTTGACCGATTGGTTGAAGATTTCCTGAGGTCGAACAATGCTATACCTACATTTAAAGGCTATAACGGATTTCCGTTTTCAATATGCGCTTCGGTTAATGAAGAAGTAGTTCACGGATTTCCAAGTGAAAGAAAACTTATGGCAGGAGATATAATCAGTGTAGATATAGGTGCAACATTTGAAGGATATGTTGGCGACAGTGCAAAGACTTTTATAGTCGGAGATGTGGACGAAGAAAAGAAACATTTGGTTGAAGCAACTAAACAATGCTTCTATGAAGGAATTAAATTTGCCAAAGTCTCATACCGCCTGTCTGATATATCACATGCAATCCAGCAGTATGCAGAATCTCAGGGTTTATCAGTAGTAAGGGATTATGTTGGGCACGGAGTAGGGAAAAAAATGCATGAATCACCGCAAATACCTAATTTCGGAAAACCTAACAAGGGTCCGCGGCTGCAAGAAGGAATGGTCCTTGCTATTGAACCCATGATTAACACAGGAGTTTATAATGTTAAGGTTTTAGAAAACGGCTGGACAGTGGTTACTGTTGACGGTAAACCTTCCGCTCATTACGAGCATACAGTTGCAATAACAGACGGGGAGCCGGAACTGCTAACCGTTTTATAGGGGTGATCTATTGGAATTAACAACAGATTTGAAAATTGGTCAAATAGTTAAATCAAAAGCCGGCAGAGATAAAGGAAGAGTATTTCTTATTTATGAGGTTTTAGATGAGCAATTTGTGTTGGTATGCAATGGGGATTTAAGAAAATTAAATAACCCTAAGAAAAAGAAAGTGAAGCATTTAGTGATTTATAATACAGTATTGACAGAATTTGCAGAAAAGTTACAAGGAAAAGAAAATCTAAACGATGCATATGTAAGGAAGCTTTTAGAGCCGTATGCATCAAAAGAAATGGAGGTTGAGTGATCAATGTCCAAGAAAGATGTAATAGAAGTCGAAGGCAAAGTCCTGGAAGCACTTCCTAATGCGATGTTCATAGTGGAGCTTCAAAATGGACACCAGATTTTAGCGCATATTTCTGGAAAACTGAGGATGAACTACATCAGGATTCTTCCCGGAGACACAGTAGCTTGTGAATTATCACCATATGATTTAACAAGAGGAAGAATAACCTGGAGGAAAAAGTAAGGAGGTATTACAATGAAAGTAAGACCATCAGTAAAACCGGTGTGCGAAAAGTGCAAGATTATCAGACGTAAAGGAAAAGTTATGGTAATTTGCGAAAATCCAAAGCACAAACAGAAACAAGGTTAATTGGATAAATAAAATATTAAGTACTACGAAGGTAGGAGGTGTAGCTTAATGGCCAGAATCGCTGGTGTTGATTTGCCAAGAGAAAAAAGGGTTGAAATAGGTTTAACTTATATTTTCGGAATAGGCAGACCAACTTCTAACAAGATATTAAAAGCAGCAGGCGTCAATCCTGATACAAGAGTTAAGGATTTGTCGGAAGATGAAATTCAAAAATTAAGAACTGAAATAGATAAGCATCCTGTTGAAGGTGACTTAAGACGTGAAGTAGCATTGAATATAAAAAGACTTAAGGAAATCAACTGCTACAGGGGACTAAGACACAAGAGGGGACTGCCTGTAAGAGGACAGAACACTAAAAACAATGCAAGAACAAGAAAAGGTCCTAAGAGAGTTTCAGGAAAAAAATCTAAAAAATAAAAGGAGGGACTTAAGTGGCAGCTAAAAAACAACAAAAAGCAACAACAAGAGTAAGAAGAAGAGAACGTAAGAATATAGAAAAAGGCCAGGCGCATATTAAGTCTACCTTTAACAATACACTTGTTACTCTTACAGACTTGCAGGGAAATGCAATTTCATGGGCAAGCTCAGGTCAGTTGGGATTTAAGGGTTCAAGAAAATCTACTCCATATGCTGCAAGCATGGTTGCTGAGGAAGCAGCAAAAAGAGCTATGGAACATGGATTGAAAACAGTAGAGGTATATGTTAAAGGACCGGGCTCAGGAAGAGAAGCAGCAATAAGATCACTGCAGGCAGCCGGACTTGAAGTTAATTTAATAAAAGACGTTACTCCGATACCGCATAATGGTTGCAGACCACCAAAACGTAGAAGAGTATAATAGAAACGAGGTGAAAAGATGGCAAGATATACTGGACCTGTTTGCAGAATATGCAGAAGAGAAGGTTTAAAGTTATATTTAAAAGGCGACAGATGTTATACAGACAAATGTTCAATAGGCAGAAGAAATTATGCGCCTGGACAGCACGGTCAGAGTAATAAAAAATTAACTAACTATGGTATTCAGTTAAGAGAAAAACAAAAGGTTAGAAGATATTACGGATTGTTGGAAGGACAGTTTGCTGAATATTTCAATATTGCAGAAAAAATGTCCGGAAAAACCGGTGATAATTTGTTGAAATTATTAGAGCTAAGATTTGATAATGTTATTTACAGATCAGGCTTTGCAAGTTCAAGACCTGAAGCAAGACAATTGGTAGTTCACGGCCACTTTACAGTAAACGGTAAAAAGGCAGATATTCCATCTATGATTTTAAATGTCGGAGATGTTATACAAGTGAAAGAAAAAAGTCAAAGCTCAGATAAATTTAAAAGTTTGGTTGAAAACCACAAGAAAACAGCACCGCAATGGTTGCAGGTAGAACCGGACAGCTTTACGGGAAGAATAATTGCTGAACCTGCTAAAGAGGATATAGAAATACCAATAGAAGAACATCTGATTGTCGAGTTGTACTCCAAGTAATAGGGCGCTTAAGAATTATTACCCTCGGCAAACAAAAAACTTAAGGAGGGTTGGGATGATAGAAATAGAAAAACCAAATATTACGTTAAATGAAAAGAATGACAATAACACCTATGGTAAAATAGTGGTAGAACCGCTTGAAAGAGGCTATGGGACAACAATTGGAAATTCGCTTAGAAGAATACTTCTTTCATCGTTACCAGGAGCAGCTGTTACTTCAATAAATATTCAGGGAGTATTGCATGAATTTTCTACAATACCCGGTGTAAGAGAAGATGTAACAGAAATAATTCTTAATATTAAGAACTTAGCTGCTATAATGAATGTGCCGGGACCCGTGCAGCTTTTAATAGACGCAAAGGGTCCGAAAGAGGTTACGGCAGCGGACATAATTACAGGCGGAGATGTTGACATTGTAAATGAAGATCTGCATATTGCAACTCTTGAGGAAGGCTCCGAGCTCATTATTGAAATGGAAATGGAGCAGGGAAGAGGATATGTGGTAGCAGAAAGAAATAAGAAGGATAGTCAAGCTATTGGAGCTATTCCTATTGATTCAATTTATACACCTGTTAAAAAGGTAAACTTTAATGTAGAAGATACAAGAGTGGGGAATAGGACGGATTTTGACAAGTTGACTCTTGAAATCTGGACTGATGGTACTATAGAGCCTGAAGAAGCAGTTTCTTTAGGAGCCAAAATAATGAACGAACATCTGAACTTATTTATATCATTGACAGAACATGTAAATGACGTAGAAATCATGGTAGAAAAAGAAGAAGATGAAAAAGAAAAAGTTTTGGAAATGACAATAGAGGAGCTTGATTTATCGGTGAGATCTTACAATTGTCTGAAGAGAGCAGGAATTAATACTGTTGAGGAGCTTACCTACAAGTCGGAAGATGACATGATGAAGGTAAGAAACCTCGGAAAGAAATCTTTGGATGAGGTATCTAAGAAACTTGAGGAATTGGGATTATCTCTAAGGAAAAATGATAATTAGCTGTAAAAGGAGGACTAAGCATGGGTAGTCACAGAAAGCTTGGGGTTAAATCTGACCACAGAGTAGCAATGCTTCGAAATATGACTGCTGATTTGATTAACCATGGCAGAATTGTTACAACAGTGACAAGAGCCAAAGAGTTAAGAAGAGTTGCAGAAAGAACTATTACTCTTGGTAAAAGAGGAGACCTGCATGCAAGACGTCAGGCATTAGCTTATTTATACGACAAAGATGCAGTATATAAGCTATTCGAAGAAGTTGCTCCTAAATACAAGGATAGAAACGGTGGATACACCAGAATTCTAAAATTGGGACCACGCAGAGGCGATGGAGCAGAAATGGCGATAATAGAATTAGTATAGAGTTGCCATACTTTATTAGTGAAGTAAGGTTACGTTTCAAATATATAAGAATTCTTATATTAAAAATCCACGGGAAGAACACCCGTGGATTTTTAATATATAAAAGTTTTACCCAAAAGCTGTTTCATGAATATTATATTAGTGAGTTCTTATTATGAATATCAATAATGCGGAAAGGAAATTATTAAAATGATGTACAATAATACAATGGACAGAGGTTACTACTTTTATTCGCCTATTAATATAATAAACAAAATGAGAAGCTTATGGGAAGAACACTCCTTTTGGACGAGAGAATATATTATAAGTGCCGTAGATGAATTAGATGATATACAGCCGGTAACAAACAGATTACTTCGTAATCCAACCGATTTCGGAAATGCACTTGAACCTTTCTACGGTCAAGCGGCAAGGGAGTTTGAAAAATTACTTCGCGAGCATTTGCTAATAGCAGCACAATTAGTCGAAGATGCAAAAAAGGGAGACACTTCGGCAGCTGAAAAAACAAGAGCAGAGTGGTATCAGAATGCCGATCAAATATCAGCACTGCTTGCAAGCTTAAATCCATACTGGTCATACAATGAATGGAAGAATTTATATAATATGCATCTGAGAATGGTTGAGGATGAAGCAACTAAAAGGCTCACAGGCCAATATGCAGATGAAATTACGGTATTTGACAACCTCGAAAAGCAAGCCCGGGAAATGGCGGATGTTATGAGCAGAGGTATTATAAACCAGTATAAGCTTTATGATAATATGATTACAAATTATTAATAAAGATGGATGGGCGGCTAAGCGTATTTTTGCTTAACCGCCCATTCAAAAATTACTCATTGAAATATTTGAGTTTTATGGTAAAATAAACATGTATTTAACAGAATGTAGCAGGAGCTCAAATATGGTAAATATTGCGGTTTGTGATGATTCAAAAGAATTTGGTGAAATAGCAAAGGAATTAATAATAACAGCAATGGCTAAAAACAATATAGAATGCAGTATAAGCACCTTTATATCAGGCTTATCACTTGTACAAGCTTTTCAAGAAAATAAGTTTGACATAATATTTTTAGATATGGAAATGCCTGAAACAGACGGAATAAAAACAGGATTGTTAATCAGGGAAATAAGCGATAAACCGATAATTTTTTATTTAACATCTCATAAAGAGTATGCTTATGAATCGTATAGGGTGAAGGCTAAAAATTATTTGCTAAAGCCCGTTAACGGTGATGTATTGGAAAAGGAGCTGTTGGAATGTATTGAAGAATTGCAAGAATTAATTAAGTTTCTTGACGTAAAAGATACGTTTGGAACAATCCACCGCATTCCTTTAAGTGATATAACCCATATATTGAGGAAAAAGGAGGACAGAAAACTACATATTCATACATTGGATAAAAAAGATACAATTGTATTGCAAACACTTGAAAATATAGAAAACAGTCTATCTTACGGCAGATGTTTTAAAAGATCCGGTAAATCCTGTCTTGTGAATTTGGATAACATACGGGCAATAAATAAGAATATAATTTATTTTATTAATGGCGAGACAGAGGAAGTAAGCAGAAGATGCCTTTCAGAATTAGTTAACTTATTTAAGCAAAAAAACATGGGGTGATAGTATGGAGTGGTTTATAATTGAGTCTTTGGTTAATTTTATTCAAGTTCTTATTATATATAAGGTTTTAGATCTGTATTATAAAAGAAGGTTATCATTTAGGTTTAGTGTTGAAATTGTAATAGTAGTAATGTCCTTAATACTTACTTTATTGAATTATAATTTCCATATATATTCGAACCCATTATTGTATTTGGCTTACAATTTGTTGATATTCATAACAACAGCAATATTATTTAAAGGTAATATATTTTCAAAGGCTGTAATGATATTTTTAGTTTTAGCAGTAGTTGCAACCCTCGAAATTATAGCAGCGTTATTGATTACCACCGCAGGCGGGTTTGATTTAAAAGCTATTCAGGAACAAAACAATGTCAGACTTGAAGTGATGATAATATCTCAAACTCTTTTTATGTATTTTTATGTCTTAATCAAAAAAAGGCTTTACAAGGATAAAATAAGCTTTTTTAGTAATAAATATAATATTCTTGTAAGCTCTATATTGTTCATAACTATAATAATTATGATTATTCTTGCATGGATGTATGGAAATATAGATGCTATCAATGACAGCATAAGTAAAAGCTTATTAATACTTACATTATGTGTTTCACTATTGTCGATTACTTCAATAACATTAATGGACCAGGTTTTAAACGACATGGAAGAAAAGCATAAAAATGAAATGGAGCTTCAGCAGATTAAATTGGAAAGGGTTTATTTAGCTGATGTTAATTCAGCTTTGGAAGAAATTAGAATTTTAAGACACGATATGCGTGGAGAGCTTGCATTAATACATGGTTACAATGAATTAAACCAAAAAGAAAAAATAAGATTACATATAGAAAAAAAGCTGCGGGAAATGGAGGTGCAGCTAACCCCTCAAATTGACAATGAAAATGTTATTACATCTTTTCTGAATTTCAAATTAAAGGAAGCAATGTCCCAAAATATAGACGTTGAGGTGATTAGCAATATAAATGATAAAGAAATATATATCGATAAAGAAGATATCTGTAGAATTATAAACAACATTATGAACAATATCATTGAAGCATTACATGAATGTGATGTAAAAAAAGTAAAGTTTTTTATTGGGATATCGGGAGAGTATTTAATAATAAAATCCGAAAATCCTTATAAAGGCACCTTATTAACCGATGGTGAAAAAATTATTACATTAAAAAGTGATAGAACCAAACATGGCTACAGCTTAAAGAGCATTAAGAGTATAGCCGAGAAATACAATGGCTTTATGAGTATAATGTATAATGATAATAAATTTAAAATTGATGTGGAAATGTTAAATAATGAGGCACACAAATATTCGGAAGCTGAAAAAATAAAAAGTTAAGTATATAAGTATAAAGACAGTATCATTATCCATATCGCAGAAAAACCTACCGTTCAGACAATGAAAACAACCGATTAAGCATTTTTAGAAATAATTGTTGAAAATTATACGATTTTAAATTATTATGTTGTTAATACGAAAGGAGGAATTTTAAATGAAGAAAACGGTATCCTTTTTATCATGTATTGCAATGCTATTGGTAGCAACAGCTCAGACAACTATGGGGGCAACATGCATATTCTTTGTTAACCAGCCAAGAGTACCGCAATGTCTGCTGGAAGATGATAAATAAAATTTCAGCATTATTGTCTGAAGAAATTAAGCTTAGGCTTAATTCTTCAGATAATGAAAAGGAAATATACGCATATAGCATTGAAGTACTCATATCGTTGTTTATTAATTTAGTTATCCTTTCTTTTACGGCTTATATATTGAAAAAGCAGGCTGAACTCATAATATTTATTTTATTTTTTTCGGTGCTTAGGAGTTATGCCGGAGGCTATCACGCGAAAACCCATATTGAGTGCATGGTCTTATCGTTCTGTATATTTATGATATCAGCTTTAAGCAGCACATATCTTACAGAATATGGGGAAATCATTTTAATTTCGGGGATTTTGCTTTCGGTGACAATGGTGTTTTTTCTTGCTCCTGCCGAATCTGAAAATAAACCTTTAAGTAAAAAACAACGTGCTAAGTACAAAAAAATCAGCAGGATAATTGTGATACTGTTATCCGTATCGGCAGTTTGCCTGTACTTCATAAGGGATGCTGCAGGCTATGTATATATAACGGCAGCGGTGGCAATGTCTGTTGAGTCGGTAAGTTTACTGAAACATTAGTTTCGGTGTTGGTGTGTAGTGAAGTAAATTTAATAAGTGCAAGGGGTTAGAAGTAATCGGACGGTTCTTTTTGATTTTAATCAAAGAGAACCGCCCATTTTGTTTTTAACAAAACTGTTGTAAAATAATGTGAATGATGATATTATTTTAATGCGGCTTAAAACCGCGGAAAATAGAAATAACAGGTGCATTATGGACGAAAATATAATTAGAATTGATAATGTAAAATTTAAATATGACATAGACGGATATGCCGTAGACGGAGTTTCACTCAATATAAAGGACGGGGAATTTACCGCAATTATCGGGCACAACGGCTCCGGAAAATCAACATTGGCTAAATTAATAAATTCAATTTTACTTCCAACGGAAGGTAAGATTTATGTAAAAGGAATGGATACCTCGGATGATTCCAAGCTATGGGATATAAGACAGACAGCGGGGATGGTATTCCAAAACCCGGATAATCAGTTAGTTGCAACAATTGTTGAGGAAGATATAGCTTTTGGTCCTGAAAATCAGGGGGTTGAACCTTCGGAAATCAGAAAAAGAGTCGATGATGCTTTAAATGCCGTAGGTATGTATGAATACAGAAAAAGACCTCCTCATCTTTTGTCCGGCGGACAAAAGCAAAGAATTGCCATTGCGGGCATATTGGCTTTAAATTCGGATTGCATAATTTTAGATGAGCCCACTGCAATGTTAGACCCTTCAGGCAGAAGAGAAGTCATGGAAACATTAAAAAAGCTTAATGATAATGGCAAAACCATACTTCTGATCACACACTATATGGATGAGGCTGTCCAGGCTGACCGGGTGGTTGTTATGGATAAGGGAAATATTAAATTGGACGGAACACCTAAAGAGGTTTTCAGGAATATTGATGAAATTAAAAAATACGGATTGGATGTTCCCCAGGTAACTGAGTTAGCTCAGGAGCTTATTAAAGACGGAATGGATCTTCCTCCTGATATAATTGATGTAAAGGAATTGGTGGACATATTATGTCAATAACAACAGAGAATATTAAGTATGTATACAGCGAAGGCACCCCTTTCAGAACATTGGCATTGGAAGACGTCAATATTACAATCAACCAAGGTGAATTTGTGGGAATAATCGGACATACCGGCTCAGGCAAGTCTACATTGATTCAGTTATTTAACGGACTTGAGTTTCCTGCGGAAGGAAAAATCAAAGTTGACGGAATAACAGTTGGGGAAGATAAGAAGAAATTAAAGCTGATACGTCAAACTGTAGGTTTAGTATTTCAATATCCGGAATACCAGCTCTTTGAAGAAACAGTTGCAAAGGATGTAGCCTTTGGACCTATGAATTTAAACCTTGCCAAGGATGAAATAGATTTCAGGGTTAAGGAAGCATTGGAATCGGTGGGCTTTAACTACAATAAAATAAAGGATGCATCACCCTTCGATTTATCCGGAGGGCAAAAAAGAAGAGTTGCAATTGCAGGAGTGCTTGCAATGAAACCCCAATATCTTGTTTTGGATGAACCGACCGCAGGGCTTGATCCTGCCGGAAGGAACGAAATATTCGGACAGATAAAAAAATTGCATGAGAAATCAAATGTTACTGTTATCTTAGTATCTCACAGTATGGAGGATATTGCAAAATTGGTGGACAGAGTTATTGTGCTATCCAAGGGAAAAATACATATGCAGGGAACTCCCAAAGAAATTTATTCTCAGGCTGAGGAATTGGAAAAAATCGGTCTTGGAATTCCGCAAATAGCTTCCATTGTAAAGGAACTGAGGAATAGAGGATTTAATATTAAGCCTGACATACTTACGGTTGAGGAAGCTAAAGAAGAAATATTAAAGGAAGTGAAGAGAAGACATGTTTAAGAATTTAACCATAGGACAGCATTATCCTGTTGAATCTCCCATACACGACCTTGATCCAAGGCTTAAAATAATTATTACATTTATATTTATAATATCATTATTTTTGATTGAAAGCTTTACAGGCTATTTAATTGTTATAGCATTTTTGACTGTAACAATAACACTTTCAAAGGTACCTGTTAAATTTGTTATCAAGGGGTTAAGACCTATATTGTTTATAATAATGATTACTTTTATTATTAATCTTTTGATGACACCGGGAAGAGTTATTTATACCATAGGTTTTATTAAGATTACCGAAGAAGGCTTGAGACAGGCTGGGTTTATGGCAATAAGACTTACGCTTCTCATAATGGGAACCTCGCTTTTAACATTGACAACCTCGCCTATTATATTGACGGACGGTATTGAAAGTCTTCTTAAGCCATTCAAAAGATTCGGTCTTCCGGCTCATGAATTGGCAATGATGATGACAATTGCTCTTCGTTTTATTCCAACTCTGATGGAAGAAACAGAAAAAATAATGAAGGCTCAGAAATCAAGAGGTGCCGATTTTGAAAGCGGTAATATTATGAGCAGGGCAAAAAATTTGGTTCCGCTTTTGGTTCCTCTTTTCGTTAGCGCCTTCAGACGTGCAGACGAATTGGCAATGGCAATGGAAGCGAGATGCTACCGTGGCGGAGAGAACAGAACAAGAATGAGACAAATGAAAATCAAAAAGGTTGATTATGCTGCAGCAGTTGTATTCACAGTATATTTCGCAGCTATAATATTATTTAAAATATGGTGAGAAATATTAAATTATTAATTGCCTATGACGGCACTGCTTATCATGGCTGGCAAACCCAATTAAACAAGGCTACAATTCAAGAAACGATAGAAAACGCAATAAGTATCGTAACAAAGCAAAAAATCGATTTAACAGGCTCAGGAAGGACTGACAGCGGGGTTCATGCCTGCGGACAGGTGGCGAATTTCAAGGCGGACACAAAGATACCCGAAGAGAAAGTCAAAATAGCCATCAATGCGAACTTGCCCCCCGATATAAGAATTTTGGACTCGGTTGATGTTTCTATGGACTTTAATTCAAGATTTGATGCTCTTGATAAAACATACATGTATCAGATTTATAACGATTCAGTCGCCAATCCTTTTTATTCAAGGTATTCATGCTTTGTTCCGCAAAGCTTGGATATCGACAAAATGGAAGAAGCGCTTAAATTTATTTTGGGAACCCATGATTTTAAAGGATTTATGGCTTCAGGCTCCCAAGTAAAGACAACCGAAAGAACAATCTATGCAGCAAAGCTTTTAAAGGAAGAAAATTTAATTAAAATATACATTAACGGCAATGGATTTTTGTACAACATGGTACGAATAATTGCAGGAACGCTAATTGACATAGGAAAAGGCTTAAAGGATATTTCCTGCATTGAAAAAGCTCTTACGGATAAGGACAGGACAATTTTAGGACAGACAGCACCACCGGAAGGATTGTTTTTGCTAAAAGTAAATTATGATGGAGTAAGAAAAAATCCTTGACATTCAAAAATAAGTAGTATAGAATGTCATAGGTATTATATGTAGAGAAAAACCGTTCCAATGCCCCGGAGTTAGGTTTTTTGAATAGATAATTAAATAAGAATGATAATTAACGTAGAATTACAGGAGGAAATTAAATGAAAAGCTTCTTGGCTAAACCTAATGAAGTTGAAAGGGCATGGTATGTAATAGATGCCGAAGGAAAAACTTTAGGTAGACTTGCAACTGAAGTTGCAAAACTTTTAAGAGGAAAACATAAAGCTATATATACACCTTCCGTTGACACCGGAGATTATGTAATAGTAGTTAATGCAGAAAAAGTTGTATTGACAGGTAAAAAATTAGATCAGAAATTATACAGACACCACTCTCAATATCCAGGTGGTTTGAAGGAAGTTCCTTACAGAAATTTATTTCAAAGTAAACCCACACAGCCTCTTTATTTGGCAGTAAAGGGAATGCTTCCAAAGAACAGTCTTGGAAGACAAATGTTAAAGAAATTAAAAGTATACGCTGGTCCTGAGCACAATAATCAAGCTCAAAAACCGCAAGTGTACGAGTTTTAGTAGGAGAGGAGGACTATGATGGAAGCACAATACAGAGGAACAGGTAGAAGAAAAAAAGCAATAGCAAGGGTAAGATTAGTTCCCGGAACAGGGAAAATCAATATAAATAAAAGAGATTTAGAGGATTATATCAAGTATGAAACTTTAAGAACTGCTGTTAGAGAACCTTTAATGATTACCGATACAATGGGTCAATATGACATAATGGTAAGTGTAAATGGAGGCGGATATACAGGTCAGGCAGGAGCAATCAGACATGGTATATCAAGAGCTCTGTTACAGGTTGACAATGAATTAAGACCGATTCTTAAGAAAGCCGGATTCTTGACAAGAGATTCAAGAATGAAGGAAAGAAAGAAATACGGTTTGAAAAAAGCAAGAAGAGCTTCACAGTTCAGCAAGCGATAAAATCAACAAAGACATTTCGGGGACGGTACCTTTTGGTGACTGCACTTTAGTCACAAAAACGGTCCGTCTCAGAAATGTTCCCATAAATAACAAAGTGTTTTCTTGGCACCCACTTAAAAAATCAAGTTTTTTTGTGGCTCCCTAAG
>DAIMMU010000059.1:0-14423 GCA_036720515.1 Sedimentibacter sp. | reverse complement strand
TAGCTGCAAAAGAACCACAAAAACCTGAAACGGAATATGAAGATACAAATATAAATGACTTAATAAATCAAGCCAACATTGTGTTCACCGATGCAAATAAAGCTTCGGAAAACGGAAACTGGGCGGAATACGGCAGGAAATTAGAAGAACTGGAAAAAATATTAAACCAATTAAATATTTTAATAAACGGTGAACAACAAAATCAAGAGGAGGCTGCGGAATAAATTAAAATGCACCCCAAAAGATAAACTTTTGGAGGTGCATTTTTATATTTGACAATCTTTGACTTTTTTAATTCCCAATTCTGTAATTCTTGTTCCGCTTCTGCCCCTGCCTATTGTTATTAATCCCTTTTCTTTTAAATTTTGCAAAACATTCCTTAAGCTTGCGTCACCTATATGTATCTTCATTGACTTTAACTTTGTGTTTAGCTCCATGCGGCCTATACCATGGAAAAGTTGTGTATTATCCATAATTATTATTAAAATTTCCGTTTCAATATCAGTGCTTTGCAAAGAATGTGAAGAATTATGTACAGCAGGCGATGCATTTAAAGCATCAAAAATGTATTTAGGAAGCTTTGACAAAGTATTGTAATGTATTGCTGCGCTTTCAAGCTCTCGTACATTTCCCGGCCATGTATATTCATATAACAATTTCTTATCGGGTTCAGTCAGCTGCTTGTATTTTAACTCTAAGAAATTTGACATTAACGGAAGTATGTCCTCTCTTCTGTTTCTCAAGGGTTCAATATTTATGGTAATTACATTTAAACGATAATATAAATCTCTTCTGAAATTACCCTCTTCAACTTCACTTGATAAGTTCTTATTTGTAGCAGCGATTATTCTTGTATCAATTTTTATAACCCTGTCACTTCCGATACGCATAATTTGGCGTTCCTGCAAAACACGAAGAAGTCTTGATTGAAGATTGGGAGATATATCACCTATTTCATCAAGAAAAATCGTTCCTCCGTTGGCTTGTTCAAAAAGCCCCAATTTTCCGTTTTTTCTTGCGCCGGTGAATGAACCGCTCTCATATCCGAATAATTCACTTTCCAATAACGATTCCGGAAGCGCTGCACAGTTTATGGCAACAAAGGACATATTTTTACGCTTAGAATAATTATGTATGGATTGGGCAATAAGCTCTTTCCCCGTACCGCTTTCACCAGTAATTAAAACAGTATGGTCTGTTAATGCCACTGTTTTTGCAGTATTGATGCATTCGTTCATTGCCGCAGATTCATGAATTATATCAGAAAAATTATATTTTGCGTACAAACCTTTTTTTTCTATTAATTTTCTTGCATTTATTTCTATATCTATTAAATCTTTTTCATTTTGAAAAACAATATAGTAACCCATTATTTCATCCATCAGCATAATAGGTGTTTTTTCAATAAAATATTGTACTTCGTTTATGGTTACACCTGATTTTGGCATTGTTTCTTCCTGAATCAGTGAATAAATTTCACTTTCCATCATATCAGGCAGTAAATTGTTATCATTTATGTCAAACAATGCCTTAGCCTTATTGTTTGAAAAAAGCAAATCATACTTTTCATTTGTAACAATCAAGGCTGAAGGCGAATCATTAATTACACTGTCGTAAACATAGTTTTTTACAAAATTGTTTAAATAATCATTATAAATATAAATATCCGGTTCGGCTAATGACCTTATATGCCGAACTAAATTTCTGTTTGTTAATTCGAAGTTTAAATTTAGCCTCATCATTAAACGCAGAAGGGTATCAAAACTGATTTCTCTGTATCCTATATTTATTGTTTGCTGTATGTGCTCCGGAACTAAATGCATTTCATTTTGTGTTATGCATACCTTGAAATTTTTGTAAATTGGATTATTTGCATCATTTGGGTCGAAAGGCATTAAATTAATGTGACTGAAGCCTAATTCATAAAGGGAACACAGAGTTTGAACTGATGATTCATAGGTATCATTAACTACCAATACATCAGTGTTTTTATGAACTTTCGATACCTCACTAAGATTCTTTTTCTTTAGGCTTCTGTACATGAATATAATATTGTTATAATTTGTAATACATTCCTTAAGAGGATAAAGCATTGTTTCCTCAGTCAGTATATATGCATCTGCATCTATTTTGAAATTTTTGGTTAAATCTGTTAAATAGTAATTTTCAACTATAATGTAATTCTTAAATATACCTTCTAAGCTATCTTGTAAATATTTAATAACTTCCTGATTATCACTGTTTCTATAAATAACTGCAACCTTTTTCATATGTTCTCCTTAACCATAAAATATATATATATTATACTACAAAATTATCCCATTTAATAGGATTTAATAGAAAAACAATTTAAGCACTTTAGTATGGTTTAGGTTTTTAATGAATAATTAAAAAGGGATTTAATAAGTTGTATCTTATTAAATCCTAACATTTAATATAATGTATCATAAATTTTACTAAAGATTATTTTTTAAAAAATATTTTTTTATTCAATTCTTTGGAAAACTCTATTGTAGCATCTTACTCCCCATGCTTTACCATTTCTGATTAAGAATCGCATAGTTGTGCGCTGTTCATCAGGTTTATTAATATTTCTGGCACTGAAAAGGGTTTCTTCACAGTAATATAACTTTAAATCCTCATCATAATATTTTGCAAATAAATTTGAATCTTCATCTTTTGTTACAATACAATATGATGGAACTGCTTCTCTGCTTATGTAGGTACCAATCACAGCTTCAGGTATACTGAATTTATTTCCTGAAGGTATTGCAAAGGTATGAGAAGTACTTAAGGGTAGTCCCAAAATTAAATTATAACAAGCCCAAATAAAAGGCTCCGTGGAAACATCTCCTTGATTACATAAAGCTGTCATTGAGTATCCTCCCATAATTAACCCGCCATTAGTTGAAACACCATGAAGTCCTCCGGAATGCTCACAAATAACATGTCCATTAAATAGGCGTTTATTTAAACCAAAACAGTAAAAAGGATAACGGGTTTCTGGAAATTCACGACCTATGAGTATTTCAACAGCTTTTGGATCGATAACTTGTTTTCCTTCAAATTTACCATTTTGTGAAAGCATTTGATAATATTTTGTTATATCTCTTGCAGTTGACTTTACACAAGCGCAGCCACGATAAGGAGGAAGAACCGACCATATTTGATCAGAATATAGATTTCCATCATCATCTAAATCAAACAAATCTGTAATATCGCCATTTGCTAAGAAAATAGCTTCTTTTCCGTCCAAATCAAGAACTGTTCGAGTCATCGATAAAGGCTTGAAAATTCTTTCATTAAGGAATTCTTCAAGGGAAATGCCGGCAGCCTGGTCAACTACATAAGAAAGAAGCGCATAGGCATCATTAGAATAACTCATGCATTCGCCGGGGGCTCCCAATGGCTCATATGCTCCACTATTAGCAATATAATCTATAATATCTTCAATTGTATCCATTTTATTAGGTGCATTTTCCCTAAGCTTACGAGATGCTTCAGAATGTCTTTGCGGAGTATTCATTACAATAGACCATTCTAATGGAGGAATTGGCGGTATTCCTGCTGTATGCATTGCCAAATGGCGTAATGTTACGCTTTCCCTTGGAGTTCCTGGAATAGAAAACTGTGGAAAATACTTTACAACCGGGTCTGAAAAACTTAATTTTCCTTCTGTTTCAAGAATAGCACAAGCTAAAGTAGTCATTGACTTGCTCATAGAAGCAATACCAAAAATAGTATTTACCCCAACAGGTCTACTTTTTTCTATATCGCAGTAGCCATAGCCCTTTTCAAATATAATTCCTTCCGGTCCCCTTAAACATATTGATAGACCGGGATACTGCTTTTCTTTAAATAAGCTTTCCAAATAAACATCAAGTTCTTTTGTATTGTACATAATAATCCCCTTCCTATAACTTGAATTACACATTTAAGCAAATATTACATCAAGAAAATTTTGCTGTCAATGAATATGTTTTATTGTCAAATATTTTCGAAATTCTGGCATAAATATTGCATATTTGTATTAATGTATTAATTTCTTAAAATCTCAATATTATAAAATTGTTATAAAGTAATGGTACACTTCATAACATGATTTAAAGAAAACATTTTCAGTCCAAGACAATCAAACTCAATTACAAAAGGGAAGGAGATGTATTTTATGCGAAAATATATTTTAAAAAGATTAGGTATGGGAGTGGTGTTGTTATTATGCGTATCATTTTTGGTCTTCAGCATGCTATTCTTAATGCCTGGCGATCCGGTAACTATTATGGCGGGACCGTTGGTAAAAGCAGAAAACTTAGAAAGCCTAAGGGTACAATATGGATTGGATAGACCCTTAATGGTTCAATATGTAGATTGGTTAGCACGTATTATTTTCCATCGTGATTTTGGTATATCGTATAAATATAGAATAGACGTGTGGTCATTACTTGAAAATAGTATACCCATAAGTCTTAAACTAACAGTAACTACATTGATAATCAGTATGGTAATTGCAGTTCCGTTAGGGTTGCTATGTGCATACAAAAAGGATACTTTATTTGACAGAATAACAGTAAATACTTCGTTGGTTTTAACAGCCATACCATCATTTTGGTTAGCGGTAATTTTAATGCTGATTTTTGCGATTAAGCTGAAATGGTTTCCACTTAGCGGGTTTGAAACCTGGAAAAATTATGTTTTGCCCATAAGCACCGGAGTTGTCGGTGGTTTGGCAAGCACCATACGCTTAACAAAATCAGAAGCATTGGATGTTTTGAGGGAAAAATATGTAACAACAGCATATGCAAAAGGATTAGACACTAAAACGGTATTGATAAGACATGTGCTTAGGAACTCTTTGATTGTAATTACGGTTAACTTGTTTATGTCTTTACCTTGGCTGATTTCAGGTTATATTATTATAGAAAGAATTTTTGGGATACCAGGTATGGGCAATTTGATGATAAATTCTATAATACAGCAGGATTTTAATGTGGTGCAGGCATGTATATTGATAATTACAGCACTTACAATAATTTGCAACATACTTAGTGATATTGTTCTGGGCATATTAGATCCCCGAATAAGAATTTCAGTAACAGGAGGGGACAAATAATGAACGAAAGCTTGGCTAAAGAATTCTTACAGTCATGTTGTAAAAATAAAAACTTTATATTAGGTTTTGTTATTGTGATAAGTATTATTATTTTTGCATTATTTGCAGAACAAATAGCTCCATTTCCATACGATGAAGCACATCCTGAGGATATTTTAGTACCTCCAAACGCAAAATATATTTTTGGTACTGACAATATGGGCAGGGATCTGTTTAGCAGAATAATTTATGGTACAAGGATTACTCTTAAGGTTGCATTGATAGGAGCAGGTCTTCAATTGGTTTTTGGTGTTTCGATCGGATTAATTTGTGGATATTTCGGTGGAATTGCCGATAGGATGTTAACATTTGTGGCAGATTTAACTTGGTGCATTCCCGGAATGATAATGGCACTTGCAGTTGTAACAATAATCGGTTCGGGGCTTACTAATGCTATTATAGCCATAGCTATTGTAAATTGGGCTTCCTATGCAAGAATGGTAAGGGCGAAAACAATGTCAATCAAGAATCAAGCATTTATAGAAACAGGAATATCATTTGGCGAAAATGCAATATCTATAATGCTGAGATACATTTTACCGAATATTGTACCTATATTAATAGTTACTGTTTCCATGCAATTACCGGGAACAATTATGTCTACTACTACACTTAGCTTTCTTGGAGTCGGTTCACAACCTCCGTCTCCGGATTGGGGTTTAATGGTTTCAGAAGGAATAAATTTCATTTCCCGAGGACCATGGTTATGTATTTTCCCTGGACTGGCATTAGTATATACAGTATTTGGATTTAATGTTTTAGGAGAAGGTTTACGTGATTTGCTTGATCCTAGAATGAAATCGCAATAGGAGGAGAGCATATGAGTGAAGAATTGTTGAGACTAAAAAATTTATATGTGGATTACAAGGTAAAGGATGGTTATTTATCAGCTGTGAAAAATGTATCTTTTACTATTGAAAAAGGAGAAATATATGCCATAGTAGGAGAATCCGGATGTGGAAAATCAACTATTGCACATACAATTTTACGGCTTTTACCGGACCATAATGAAATAATTAAAGGAAATATATTCTTTAATGGAGAAGACATTAATAAATTTACGGAGAAACAACTTGAAAGCATCCGAGGTAAAGAAATAGGTATGATTTTTCAAAACCCTCTTGACTCTCTAAACCCTGTTTACACTACGGGATTCCAGGTTGCAGAAGGGATTATGCTTGACAATGTAACAAAAGAAGAGGCTTGGAACAGAGTTATAAAACTATATAACGATGTTAAAATGTCTGATGCTGAAAAAAGAGCTGAAAGCTTTCCTCATGAGTTGTCGGGAGGTATGAGACAGCGTGTAATGATTGCCATGATGCTGGCGAGAACGCCTAAGTTATTAATTGCTGATGAGCCTACAACAGCTCTTGATGTAACCATAGAAGCCCAAATTTTAAATATAATAAAAAAACTAAGAGATGATTTTGGCACTTCAGTTATGTTGATAACTCACAATTTTGGTTTAGTTGCAGAAGTAGCTGATAGAGTTGCTGTTATGTATGCAGGAGAAGTGGTGGAGCAGGGAACTGTATATGACATATTTGATAATCCCAAACATCCGTATACTAAATTACTCATAAAAGCATTGCCAAGAATAACAAAGACAGAAGGTCGTTTGCAAACTATAGATGGTACCGTTCCGCGTTTGACTGAAATAATACCCGGCTGTAGATTTGAAAATAGATGTCCGTATGCTATGGATATATGTAAAGAAAAGGATCCTGAAATCAAAACAGTAAACAAGTTCCATTCCTATAGATGTCATCTGCATGAAGGAGGTGAAATATAATGAATGATGCCGTTGTTGAACTAAATAATTTGAAAAAGTATTTTATAATAAACAAAGGATTTAAAGAGAAAAAACTTGTTGTTAAGGCAGTTGATGATGTTACATTAACAATTAACAAAGGTGAGATAGTTGGATTGGTTGGCGAATCCGGAAGTGGGAAAACTACTTTGGCAAGAGTATTGCTAAATCTTACAAAACCTACAGACAGTCATGTTATATTTAACGGAGTAAACCTTTCCAAGGCAAAAAGAAAAGAAATAAAAAAATTTCGAACCGAAGTAGCAGTTGTTTTTCAAGATCCGGCATCAAATTTGAATCCCCGTGATACAGTTATGAGATCTATTACAAGACCCTTAATTCTTCATGGTATGCCAAAAAAACTTGCTAAAGAAAAGGCTATAGAAACATTAGAACTTGTTAAAATGGATATTAGATATCTCAATAGTTATCCTCACCAATTATCCGGAGGTCAATTACAGCGTATTGCTATTGCACGAGCTTTGGTTTTAGAGCCAAAGGTAATGATATTGGATGAGCCTACTTCAGCCTTGGATATTTCCGTACAGGCTCAAATATTGAATTTACTAATTGATTTACAGGAAAAATTTAAATTAACATACCTGGTTATTACGCATGACCTTAATGTAATTAGATATATAAGTGATAGGGTGGCGGTAATGTATTTGGGTAAACTTGTAGAATACGGACCGACAGAGGAGGTAATTAATAATCCGAAACATCCATATACTATGGGTTTGATGGCTGCATCCCCGATACTTAATCCTCATGATAGAAACAAAGAGAAGCATATAATGCAGGGAGATCCCGGAAGCTTGATTAATTTGCCTTCGGGCTGCCATTTTCATCCAAGATGTCCTTATGCAACAGAGCGTTGTATTAATGAAGCACCTGCCAATTTAATTTTAGATTCACATCAGGTTGCTTGTTTTAAATATGAAAACATGAAAATATCAGAATGTATTGATTAGTAATTTATCAATAAAACAAATAATATAATTATAGGGAGGAAGAAATGAAAAGAAGTAAGTTAATATTTATTATTTTAGCAGTAGCTTTAGTTATGACCAGCTTTACAGGATGTGGTAAAAGCACAGACACTAAAGCCTCAGGAGAAGGTAAAGTCTTAATAATTCAAGACTCTGCATGGGAAGGCGTAGATCTTTTCCAAGTATCTTCCTGGAATGATATGCAGTGTTTATTGGCAGATCCTATTCTTGAAAAAGATCCTGAAACAGGTGATACACTTCCCGGAATTGCTTCTGAATCGAAATGGAGTGAAGATGGTCTTACTTGGACACTTACTTTTCCGGAAGGTATGAAGTATTCAACTGGTGAACAAGTTGAACCGGAAGATTTTATCGCAAGTGTTGAGTATGGTTTAGAAGTGAGCCCTTATGCAGACGGTTACAGAGCAATTGAGTCAATGGAAGTTGACGGACGTAATGTTATTGTTCATTTGAGTGAATACCAGGCAGATATGCTTTTTAATTTTCAGAGTTGTTTTGTAGGCATGATGGACAAAGATGAACTTGACAAAATGACCGCAGATGAAAAACTTTGGGGTATTCACCCTTACGGAGCATATTATCTTGATGAATATCAGCCTGGTGCATATGCAGTTTTAAAGGCTAATGAAGGTTACAAAACTAATAATCCTATGTTGAAAAATAAGGGTACTTCTCCTGTAAAAACTATAAAGGTTGTTTTCTCAGGTGAGAGCTTTACATTTGCACAGGGTGTTCAAAATGGTGATTATGATGTTCTCTCAACAGTACCGTCAGAATATTATAGCGAGCTGAAAAAAGCAGAGAACATTGATATGTTTGAAGCTTATGGTGCGGAAGTAAATTATGTAGAACTTAATATGACTGATCCTCTTTTCCAGGACATTAATATTCGTAAAGCATTAATCCATGCTGTAAGCAGAGATAATTTAGGAAGCTATTTAAGTGAATTCGAAACTCCTGCATACAGTTTAGTATTAAGGAAATGTTTGAATTATTCAGAGGAAGCTGTTGATTACTATAAGACAAATTATGGATACGATCCTGAACTTTCTAAGAAACTATTGGCTGATGCAGGATGGACAGATACAAACAATGACGGATTTGTAGATAAAGATGGTAAAAACTTTGTATTTGAATTTGACTGCAGAGATTCAGAAACTGCAAAGAAAGTTGCACAGTCTCTTCAAATTGACTTAAAAACAGTTGGAATTGACATGCAAATAAAGACACAAAACTGGTCATATGTTAACCAAGACGTAGTTGACGGTAATTTCCAAATGGCTTACTTAGGATTAGGTTGGTCAGAGCCATTCTTATTAGTTGATAACTTCTGTGGCAGAAATGTTGAATGTACTAATCCGGATCCAGAAAACTACTATGCAATGGTAAATAAGGCAAGAAAAACAGTTGATTATGATGAAAGAACCGAACAAATCACAGCTATTCAGAAAAAGTTGTTTGATTATTGTACAATTATTCCTTTGGTAGATAACAACGGATATCGTTGCTGGAGATCTGAAATACAAGGTATAGTACATACACCTACAGGTGGATTCTACCTTGGCGATGTAATTACTGATGCAAATGGTAATTTTAGAAATGTTAAATAATTCAAACTAAAATTATAAAAATAAAAGCAAGTGGTTGGTCACTTGCTTTTGTTTTTATGCTTATTTTATAAATACTCTTTTAATCCTTTAGCTTCTTTCCCTAAAAATCCCATTGTGGTTCCCGAGTGATAGAGTGAGCTTATAATTGATTCTTCAACCGCTTCTATTGAAGCCTCAAAAACCTTGTCAATATGATCATCAAAGAACATTTTTGTTTCAATAATATCATTTTTGCTGTAGTGAGGTATTCTGTTTGCGGTAGTAAAGGCTATAGCTACGTCACCGCTGCCGTTACCCATGTATGAGCCGGTTTTGCCAAGCGATATGGCTGCCCTTTTGGCTACTCTTTTTAACTGTCTTTCAGAAAGTGGAATATCTGTTCCTATGATAATAATAATAGAGCCTTCATCCTTTTTTGCAGTACCTTTTATTCTCCTGCCAATATGGTCTCCTCCTATTATCAAATTTCCAGAAGAGCCGAAGTTAGACATTACCAAAGCTCCGATGGTATATTCTTTACCATCTGCTTCTATAATTCTTGATGAAGAGCCTATCCCTCCTTTAAATCCGAGGCAGCACATGCCTGTGCCGCCTCCTACTGAACCTTCTTCGAAGTATTCAGATGGGGAGTTAAGAGCATTTAGAACATCTTTTTCAGTCACGTGAAGACCCCTGATATCATTTAATCTGCCGTCATTGCATTCTGTAACTAAACAATTTACGGTTCCTGTGTCAATACCTATATCTTCATTTTGTTTTAGCATATATTTTATCAATGCTGTTGTGGCTGTACCTACGCTGAGAGTATTAGTCATAACGATAGGTGTTTCAATTGTTCCCAATTCTTCAATTTGCAGTAACCCCACACTTTTTCCGAAACCATTTAAAACAGCCGATGCAGCCATTACTTTCTCCTGAAAAATATTACCCTCGTGAGGAAAAATAACGGTAACGCCTGTATTTATGTTATCCTTTTTTATTGTACTATGTCCTACTCTTACACCTTCTATATCTGTAATAAGGTTTTTTTTGCCTTTTTTATGCTTTCCAAAAAGATTTATTTCGCTGTTAACCGGTAAGCCCATAATTTCCTCCATTAAATGAATTAAGCAATAATTTATCACAATATATATAAGCTTGTAAATATATATTTTGTATTTGATGTATTTATATATTGCAACTATTATGCCAATTTAATATATGAAAATAATTAAATTTAAAAGGAAAAATATTAAAATAACAGTAAGTTTATTATAAAAAATAAAATTAAACCTATTATAAATATGAATGGCATGAAATTTTACCCATATATACCCCATTTAATTCATATTATAACCTATTAAAACCAGTTTCTGTTTTATTATATATCTGTAAGGCATAGAAATAATGGACCGGACTTTATCTAAGAAATACCGTATTTATAAATAGCTATTGAATAATGAATATATTTTCATGTATAATGTAAAATACGGAGGGTTAAAATGATACATAAAATTATTAAAACAGCCATTCAAATAGCAATAATTTATATTATTTATATGTCGGGAAATTTTATTAGCAATCTTATCGCTGATATAATTGTTATTCCGGGAAATATAATAGGGATGGTAATATTATTGACACTATTGACAACTAATGTTTTGAAGCTTTCCATGATTGAAGAAACAGGTAACTTCATGCTTAAATATATGGGGTTTTTCTTTGTACCCTTAACGGTAGGTCTTATGGAATCATATAAGCTCATACAAAGCAGCATTATACAAATAGTGGTTATTTTAGTTTTATCCTGCATTATTGTAATGTTTGTTTCGGGAAAGGTTACGGATTTATTGATTTCATACGGCAAGGAGAAAAGCCATGATTAATGCATTAATAGCAGTTTTTTACATACTGATTACAATCATTTTATTCAGATTGAGTATTTTTATAAGTAATAAATTTAAAACAGCATTTTTAAATCCGATACTAATAACCGCCATTATTATAATCATAATTTTAAAAGTATTTAATATACCATATTCCGATTATAACAAGGGCGGCGGTCTTATAGCCTCAGTCCTTGGCCCTATTGTTGTAGTGCTTGCCATACCTCTTTATAAAAACAGGTATGATTTAATGAAAAACTTTGTTCCGATTATGGGAGGAATAACAGCAAGTATAATTACATCGGTCCTATCGGTAACGGTTTTGTGTAAACTGTTCGGAATTGATAAAACAATAATTTTATCAATGTTATCAAAATCAATTACAACTCCGATGGCTGTTGAATCGACGAAGCTTTTGGGCGGAAATGAAGCCGTAACTGTTTTAGCAGTGGTGCTCACCGGTTTAATCGGAGCAGCTGTGGCACCTGCTGTTATTAAAATTGGAAATATTAAAAGCAATATTGCAAAGGGAATTGGAATAGGCTCCGCATCACATGCCATAGGAACTACCAAGGCTGTTGAGATGAACGAGGAAGCAGGAGCAGCAAGCGGCCTTGCAATTGGTGTAACCGGTTTATTGACCATAATAGCGATAATCATTTTTGCATAGGAGATGCCATGGGTGTTAATTTATCAAAAATTAAAAAAGAAGATATGGAGTATATTTACAGATGGTTTTCTGCCGCTGAGTTTTTAAAGTATTATGATTATTATCCCCCCATTCCTTTAACTAAAGATGAAGTGGATAAGGTTTTTAGCGATTATGAAAACGGTAAAAAATCCGAAGTATTTGCTGTAAGGTTAGAGAACACTATTATAGGTGTTGCGGGGTATGATGATATAATAGAAGAAAACCAGGTAGCAACACTGTTTATAGGCTTAGGAAATGAAAATGAAAGAGGCAAAGGGTACGGCTTGGAAGCTATGCGGCTTTTGCTGGAATATGGCTTTAAAAACTTAAATTTTCACAGAATTCAGCTTAATGTTTTGGAATTTAACAATAGAGCAATTTCCTTATACGAAAAATGCGGATTCAAGAAGGAAGGAATTTTTCGAGAGTTCGTATTAAGGGATGGTAAAAGATATAATTTGCTTTTATACGGTCTGTTAAGAAACGAGTGGATTAAAAAAAGATTCTGAACAAGAATCCTTTTTTAAATAAATAATAAATTTGGGGACATTCCTTCATGGATTTACTTCACAGGCTTACCCGCCGTGAAGGTGTGTCCCCATACATATTTACGCTATGTTGCTTTCAATCATTCTTGCAAAGGAAGACATGGGCTTCACACCGATTTCCTTTGATGCAATTCTTCCTTCCTTAAAGAAAATTACGGTAGGGATGCTTTGTATTCCGTAACGAATAGCTAATTCCTGCTGTTCATCCACATCTACCTTCGCCACATTTATTTTTCCGCTGTATTGATCAGCTATTTTTTCTATTACCGGTGCTACCATTCTGCAAGGAGCACACCATGTTGCCCAGAAATCTACAAGAACATATCTGCTCTGTTTAATCATATCGTCAAATTCCTGAGTATTGTTAATAATTTTTATTTTTTCTGTCATTTTAATTCTCCTCTTTATCTATTTGTAATGCTGCATGTTGGGCAGCAATCAAGCCTTCGCTGACAGCCTTTGAAAGCTGAAGGGGTTTTCCTGTAATATCACCTGCCGCATATAATCCGGAAATGTTGGTTTCCATGTGTTTGTCAACATTGATAAAGTTTCCGTCAAGTTCCAAACCGTCAATCAATGCGGTAGGTGCAACAGCATCTCTAAGCATAAATACAGCGTCGGTATTTATTGTTTCATTTCCCATATTTATTGCTTCAACAGTGTTTTCACCTATAATTTCCGTTATACTTCCATTAATAAATTTAATGTCATTGCTTAAATTTTCAGGCTGGGGCTTTTTTGATATAAAAGTTACATTTACCCCAATGCTTTGCAAAAAGTTTGCTTCTTCCCATGCATCCTTGGACTGATCCCATACAACAGCATTTTTACCTCTGTAGAGCATTCCATCGCATGTAGCACAGTAGCTCACTCCGCTTCCTAAAAGCTTTGCCTCTCCGGGCAGCTCTTTGATTTTTGATATTCCCATTGCAAGTATTACTTTTTTTGATTCGGCTATTTCACCGTTTATATTAACCATGAAGCTTTCGCCTAAAGGAAGAATATTGACTACCATTCCTTCCTCTATTTTTATACCCATAGCTTCTGCATGTTCTTTAAACTTATCCATCAATTCTTTTCCGCTTACATGGTAAAAACCTAAATGATTATCCACTTGCTCAGCTTTTGTTAAATAATTTTCTTTATTAGAAAAAATACGTACTGTCTTACCTCTTGTCAGAGCATTTACAGCTGCGGATAATCCTGCAGGACCTGCTCCTATTATGATAATATCAACTAAATCTCCCATATTAACCTCTCATTCTTCAGGATTTATTACAGTCAGTTCATTTACGCTTACATTTCTTGAGCACTTAGGGCAATAATACCTATGCTCAATTATTGAGCTGCAATTTTTATGTACCAATTTTTTATAACATGTGTTTAAATATTTTTGTCCCCACAATATCAAACTGTTGAATACATCTTCCAAATCAAAACCCTTTTCCGTAAGAACATATTTATATCTTGGCGGATGCGACTGGTAGATGCTTCTCTCGATAAGCTCATCCGCTTCCAATGCTTTTAGCCTCTCAGACAAAAGGTTTGTCGGAATTCCTTCAAGCCGGTCTTTAATTTCATTGAATGTTTCATTACCTAAAAACATTTGGTGCAGTATTAAAAGTGACCATCTGTCACCTATTATGTTTAATGTTTGAGCTATATTACAGTGTAAATTATATTGTTTCATTTCTATAAAACCACCTTTCTGCGAAAGGCACCAATGGGGTTATGAAA
>DAIMMU010000058.1:0-14472 GCA_036720515.1 Sedimentibacter sp. | reverse complement strand
TTTATAACAACAAAGTTATAGGTGCCTTAGAAGTTTCGCGAAATATTACAAAGGTAAGGGAATTGTCGGAAAGAATTGTAAACCTGCAGAGGGAATTATACGGAGTTAACCAGAGTACGGAAAAAACGTCCAAGCCCTTGGCAAAATTCAATTTTTTGGACATAATAGGTCAGAATAAGGAGGTGCTTAAACTAAAGTCTCTTGGGCTTAAAGCTGCAATGTCAAATTCTCCCGTAATGATTGCAGGAAGCACCGGAACAGGCAAGGAATTATTTGTACAGTCCATTCACAATTCCAGCGACAGGAAATACAAACCTTTCATTGCTCAAAACTGCGCTGCTCTTCCTTCCAATCTTCTTGAAAGTATTTTGTTCGGTTCCGTAAAGGGAAGCTTTACCGGAGCGGAAAACAGACCGGGTTTATTTGAATTGGCGGATGGAGGCACTTTATTTTTAGATGAAATAAATTCCATGCCGTTGGAACTTCAGACAAAGCTTTTAAGGGTAATTCAGGACGGACGTGTCAGGAGAGTTGGCTCCAGCAAAACAACAGATGTCGATGTCAGGATTATATCAGCCATTAACACGGATATCAATACGGTTGTGGAAACAAAACAAATAAGACAAGATTTGTTTTTCAGGCTGAATGTTATAACCTTGGTAATTCCTGACCTTAATAAGAGAAAGGAAGATATACCGCTATTGGTAGATCATTTCATAAAAAAATACAATGAAAAATGCAATAAGTTTTTCAGCGGAATTTCAAAGGAAGTTTTCGATATATTTATAGATTACACATGGCCCGGTAATGTGCGTGAGCTTGAGCATGCAATCGAAAGTGCCATATCACTGTATGACGGGGATATTATAAGGGAAGAGCACCTGCCCTTTCAATTTAAAAACTTCCAGCCAAAGAACAGTATTTCTTTTGACACGGGTGCAATTCAGCCATTAAATGTCGCGGTTGAAAAAGTTGAGCGGGAAATTATCATCCAAGCTCTGAAACAAACCGACTATAATATTACAAATGCTGCGAAATTAATCAATATTCCGAGACAAACACTTCAATATAAAATTAAAAAATTAGAAATCCCATTTTAAGCACTCCGGCACTTTGGGGACGGACCTTTGAGTTCCGGCGCACCTTCGGGCATTTCGGGGACGGACCTTTGAGTTCCCGGGCGCCTTCAGAGTGTACTGAAGCGTGACACTCAGGTACGTTCTTGCTATCCCACTGCCTTTTTTATTTCTTCTTTTATTGCTTCTTTTATTTCTTCATACCCCGTGCAGCGACATATGTTTAATTCAAGCCATTCTTTTTCCGGTTACCTTTTCATACCCATCAATTTTAGGCATGCTTTTTCCTATATATTTCATATAACCTCCAATTTTAATTAATGAATTTATTATTTGCATATAAATGTTAAATATTCCGAAAAGTTGGGGTGGAGTGAGACAGAAAAACACGTCCCCACTGTCCCTCTGTCCCAAAGTTTTTGGTATAAAAACGCTGTAAGTTGTAAATATTACTAATATTAATTTTATCCGGGGGTAGCCATGTTGATTAATAGTTTAAAACCCATATTAAGCTATGACGTAATAATAATTTTTTTGATTATCAGCTATATTTTGACTTTTAAAACAGGTAAAAGCTTAAAGCAAAAAAACTTTCACAAGGATTATAAAATAGTCAGGTTCACGGGAATTATTTATGGATTAATTGCACTATCGGCAATAATAATCAAATATATTTAAGGGGAAATTATGAATATTTATCAAGAGTTAAAAGATCTTAATGTGGATAATAATTTAAAGAAAAATGAAGGTATATTAAAAGAAGTTTTTAAAGATGCCAATGATATAATTTTTCGTAATTTGAATGTAGGACAAAATAAAAAAATAAATATTCTGCTTGTTTATGTTGACGGAATGACTACAAAAGATTCGATAAGCGAGTATGCAGTTCAAAATATGATGGGATCAGTAAATTTGGAGGAATTTGAAAAGAATCCGGAAAAAGAGCTGCAAAATATCATAATGCAAACAAGCATATCCATAACTGAAGCAGGTACACTGCAAACAATTCAGGAATGTGTGGATAAAATGTTATCCGGTGAAACAATCCTGTTTATAGATACCTGTTCAAAGGCAATATGGCTTTCATCAAGGGGATGGCCCTTAAGAGGAATACAAGAGCCGGCAGCGGAAACTTTGATTAGGGGAGCCAGAGACGGTTTCATTGAAACAATGAAAATTAATATAACTCTTATAAGAAGAAGAATAAGAGATCCAAGGCTTAAAATAAAGTATATGGTGGTTGGAGACAGATCCAAAACAGATATCGCAGTATTGTATATTGAAGATATTGTTAATAAAACTGTCTTGGAAGCTGTTGAAAAACGATTAAAAAATATAGAAATAGAAGCGGTTCTTGAAAGCTCATACATTGAAGAAATGATAGAGGATGATATTTATTCACCTTTTCCGCAAGTTGAAAATACCGAAAGACCGGATGCCGCAGCTTCAGCGCTTCTCGAAGGAAGAGTCGTCATAGCGGTTGACAACACCCCTACCGTACTCATGGCTCCCGCAACCTTCGTATCATTTATGCAGTCTTCGGAAGATTATTATGAAAGATGGTTGTTGGCTTGTTTAATTAGAGCAATAAGATATATAGCCTTGCCTATAGTTATGCTTTTGCCTGCTCTTTATGTGGCTGTTGCACAATTCCATCCGAATTTGCTGCCTTCCCAGCTTGCTCTTTATGTTGCCGCTTCAAGGGCTAATGTTCCGTTTCCTCCTTATTTTGAGGCACTTTTAATGGAATTGGTGATGGAGCTTGTAAGAGAAGCATCCCTGAGAATTACAACTCCCGTCGGTTCGACAATTGGGCTGGTAAGTGGTTTGGTAATAGGCTCCGCCGTAGTTGAAGCAGGATTAATTACGCCTATTGCAGTTATTATTGTCGCTTTAACATCATTATCTTCCTTTGCAATACCAAGCTATAACTTTAGCACATCACTTAGAATGATAAGATTTTTCTTTATACTATTTGCTTCAATATTTGGATTGTTTGGTATTTCAGTTGGCTTATGCATATTGATTATACATCTTTGCACCTTGAAAAGCTTCGGGGTTCCGTATTTAACGCCTCTTACACACTTTATTGAACGAAGGGAAGATTTAAAAGATACGATTATAAGACCTAAAATCAGCAACTTAGTTCGCAAACCAAAATATTTACAAGTTGAAAAGGGGAAGGGAAAATAAATGTTTGATGAAAATATAACTCCCTATCAAAATCTCACAATGTTAATATTAGTGTCATTTGCATTTCAGTCAATGCTTATGCCGCTGTTATTATCGGAAGTTGACGGACCTGTGGGATGGATAACCGTAATTATTGCAGCATTCATATTATATATGTCAATAAAGCCTATTAACAAAATGCTTTTAAAATACAGGGAAGATACATTAATAGGAATTTCCGATAAGCTGTTTCCAAAGTTTTTTGCAAAAATAATAGGCGTATATTACATACTTATGCTGTTGACCGCAAACAGCATACTTATGAAAGATTTTGCAGAGCAGATAAAGCTGATGATGCTGTTTAAAACTCCCATTAGTTCAATTATTATCGTAATTTTGTTAACGGCAAGCTATGCAACGAAAAAGGGAATAAAAACAATTGCAAACATTGCATCGGTTACCTTATTAACCGCATTTATTCCATACCTGCTGCTAATAATCTTTTCAACATATTATGCCGATTATTCAAATCTGTTTCCGATTTATCCCATAGACACAGAGGGAGTATTAAAGTCAGTGCCCGGAGCATTGCTTGGTTTTTTCGGCTTTTCAATATTAATGTTTTCTAATTGCAAGGTAACGGTAAAGGAAAAAAATACAATAATTAATAAAAAATTTATTATTATCAGCATGCTTTTATATATCGCAAGCTATATTGTGATAATCGTTAAATTTGGAATTAAGGAATCTGTTCATTTAGTATGGCCGTTCCTATCTGTTATGAAATTTGTGAATATACCTGGGTTTTTCTTTGAAAGTACGGAAATAATAGGCTTATGTTTCCAATTCATCATCACATTTTCATGCATATGTATTATTGCATATTTTACAAATTTAGCAATGCAGGAAATATTAAAAACAAGGGAAAACGGATATTTTGTCTACATTCAATTGCCTATTTTATTTGTTTTGTCAGCATTGCTGCCGGGAATGTACATGATGTTTCCGTATATTCAATGGCCTTTATTGGTATTAAGCGGATTGAATTTTTTGATACCTTTGGTGGCGGCATTAGCGGATAAAAGAAAACACAAAGCCGGCGGTAATATTTCATAGCACAATGTAATACCAAACGATAGCGAAGGATCTCAATTATTCGTTGTTCAATGATCAATATTCACTTTATAAGGGGTTAGAATGAAAAATATAAAAATATTATTTATTACTTTAACAGCAAGCCTGATGCTTGTCGGCTGTTGGGACAGTGTTGAAATAAACAAAAGAGAATATTTATATGCGTTAGGCATAGATAAAAATACAGATAACCTGACGTTTACAGCTGAAATTCCAAAAATAAATGAAGGGAGCGAAGAGCAAAGAATTGTCTATACCAAGGAAAGTGCTGATTTTGCAGAATTTTATGCGGTGAGCTATCTTCATTCCGAAAAAGCAATTTCAGACAGATTAATGCAGGTAATAGTGTTGGGAGAAGATGTTGTAAGAGAATCGGAAACGGTTAAAAGAATATTTGATGAAATTCAAAGATCTCCCCAAATAAACAGAAGAGTTAAAATATGTATAGCAAAAGGCAAAGCCCAGGATATTATCAATACGGAAATACCCGGAAATCCCATTGTAGGGAGATTTTTAAGCGATATGCTCGTAAAGCTTAAACGAGAAAATTACCAGGATATTTATACTTTCGATGAAGCTATTTTAGATATCGGCAAGACAGGCAATGCCTTGATTCCTGTCGTAGAAGTCAATGATAAAAGCTTAATGATTGAAAGGGCTGCCATTATTAAGGAATATGAGCTGAAGGGATTTTTAGAGCCGGAGGAAGTAGCAACAGTTATGGTTTTATTGAACCCCGACAAAGCTAAAATTCCCAATATCAATATAAATGTTGAAGGAACAAATGTATCTTTGGGAGTTGTTGATTTGAGTATGACTAAGGATTTTAATTTAAACAGTGATAAGCTTACGGCAGACTACTATGCAACCATGTATATTTATATTAATTCATTTATTACCGGAAGCAATAAATTGGAAGATCAAAGCTATCTTAATAAAATTAAGGATGAAGCAAAAAAAAGCTTTATGGCTGTGGCAGAAAAGACAGTCGATAAGCTTCAGCATACTTATAAAACAGACATATTGAGAATTAAGGATAATTTATATAAATACCATAAACAGGATTACGAAAAGGTAATGGATAAATACGATGAAATTTTTGAAGGTGCGGATATAAATATACATCTTGACTTAAAAATCAAAAGCACTGGTCTGGTTAAGTAACGGCACAGTTGGGAAGAGTGGGACAGTAAGGTACGTCCCTACTGTCCCAAGGATGAGGCATAGGTATTATCCGTCTTATCAACCTTTCCTTTTTCAATAAATTCAAATATTTTTGATTCTAATTTTATGTTTTCAATACCTCTTTTAGTTTTAATAACTTCAATTTCCTCTAAGGTCAGTACTTCCTGCAGTTTTTTTTCGGTTTCAACATTAAATACGGGTTCCTCCTGGTTCTGTCCAAATTCTACAAAGCATAGAGGCGGAAACATAACGCACCACCAATTGTTTCCTTCGGCTTTTCCTATTTCAATTCTTACGGCATCATAATAGCCTTCCGGCAAAACTATTTCTTCATACATTTTGCGTGGAAATTTATAATTGCCGTAGTAAACATCTACATTGTAGTCATAGCCTTCCTCTTTTACAATTCCTTCTGCTTCGCATCTTATTTGATTGATTTTTTTAATAATGATATTTGAACTTTCTGATTTTGATCTGATATCTTCAAATTCTTCATTAAATGTGGTTATAATTTTGTTTCTTACCTTGTATTTAAGCTGCTGGTCTTCAAAACTGTCTGAATTTGCCAGAACATGCAGACGTATTACCTTGCCGTTTATTTCAGACAAGCCTGCATAAGCTTCAGCCGAATATGCGATTGCAATTGCCAAAACAACAAATAGGGCTGAAATAAATATTTTTTTATTATAATGCATTGTCCCTCCTGTAAAATAATTCTAAAAAATATGTTTAAGCTTATCCAAATATTACGAATTATTTGTTGGGATAAGCTATTAGTAATATCTGCATTTTTAGAATTTTTATACCAAATAAATCACAGGAGGAAATATATTGTTTAATTTAAATTATATTTTTGCTTTTTTCTTACTAATGTGGAAATATCTATACCCAATCGAAAAGCTGCTTCCTTCATATTTTTTGAAACAGCTAATGTTGATTCAATAATTTCTTTTTCATATTCTTCTGTTTTTTCTTTCAATGTTTTTCTGTCTGAAATAAATAGGTCAGGCGGGACTGTACTGCTTTCCGTTAAGATTAAGTGTTCTCTGAACAAGTCCGTGTCAATATCCGCACTATCTGTCATTAAAACTAAACGTTCAATTATATTTCTCAATTCCCTGATGTTGCCGGGCCATTCATAAATCAAAAAATTTTCCAGACAATTTGATGTAAAATAACTGTTTTTGCCATATTTATTGTTATAGTATTCAAGGAATTGTGTGGATAGCGGTATAATGTCTTCCTTCCTGTTTCTTAAAGGAGGAATTACAAATGTTACTACGTTTAACCGGTAATACAAATCTGCCCTGAATTTTTTTTCTTCCACAAGCTTCTTTAAATCATGATTTGTTGCGGCAATAATTCGTGCATCAAATTCAATTGGATTGGTACCTCCTATACGGTAAAATATTCTGTCATTTATAGCGCTTAACAGCTTAACCTGAAGTGTATACGGCATGTCTCCGATTTCATCCAAATACAGTATACCTCCGTTAGCCTCTTCAAAGAGACCCTTCTTACCCCCTTTTTGAGCTCCGGTAAATGCACCTTCCTCATAACCGAAGAATTCTGACTCTAACAAATGCTCCGGCACTGCGCCGCAATTTATTTTTACGAATCTACCATTGCTCCTATTGCTTATGCTGTGTATATATGTAGCAATAAAATCTTTTCCGACTCCGGTTTCACCTAAAATTAAAATTGTGCTGTCTACATTAGCTATTTTCTCTGCTTTCTTGTATATATTTTTCATTTTTACGTTATTGATTATTTCGACGGGGTCATGATCTGCCTTATTTTCTAAGTTGTAATCACTCTTAATAAACAAATTTTTTTCCTTGGTGATAGTTTTCATTAATACATCCAATTCAGACACATCTCTTATAACTGCTATTGTCTTAGCCAAGTTTCCATTTTCATCAAAAATAGGAGAACCTGAAACCAAACATTTCTGCCCCTTATAGTAGTGGTTTACGGTTGAAACCGGTCCCATTGTTTCTATAACCTTTGCACAGCAGGAATTAGGCAGTACATTATATTTTCGCAAATCATAAACTGTTTTTCCGATAATTTGTTCTCTGGTAAGACCCGATAAATTTAAAAATGCATCATTGACAAATGTAGTTGTTCCTACTTCATCGGTAATATATATTCCGTCCTTTAGTTTGTTGAGCATTTCATTATGTAAGTATTGCTGGGAGTTTAGCCTTGCAATTTGTTTTTCAAACTCGCTGCCTATTGTAAATTCATAAAAGAAAAAACTATATAAATCGTAATTGTATAGTTTTAACTTGTCATGGATAACATAGTATACGGAATTATCTATGTATTTGACAGAATATAGGTTCTTATCCATATCAACCTGAATATCCTGAAAAAATATTGTTATTTTTTTGTTTAGTATATCAGCCTTAATTATATTATTTTTAAAATACTCATTACAATATAAAATGTTAAATTTGCCGTCAGTTATAACAAATCCTAAACTTAAATCATACTTAATTGATGACATTTTTCATCCTCTTTCTTTTTATATTAAAAATTTATTTGATATTATTTTAACTATATGGTACAATTAAGATTATAAATATATTATATAATTTTATATGCAGTTTTGCAATGATTTTCTTAAAACTATATGCACTTATGCATACCTTATATTTTGAATCATTTGTATAGCTATTGAAATTCCAATATATATTTTAATAATATAATTGGCATGAAAAATGCTATTAATAGTTATATATAAAATGAATAAAAATTTTGGGAGGAAAAAAATGAAAAAAGCAGTAATTGTTTCAGCAGCAAGAACACCTATCGGATCATTCGGCGGTGCTTATTCTTCATTATCAGCTGTGGATTTGGGAGTAATCGCAGCAAAAGAAGCTATAAAAAGAGCGGGAATAGAACCGTCAATGGTTGATGAAGTTTATTTGGGTAATGTATTAGGAGCAGGTTTAGGACAAAACGTTGCAAGACAGGTAAGTATAGGAGCAGGTATTCCTGTTGAAACACCGGCATTAACAATTAACATGGTATGTGGCTCAGGCTTAAGAGCAGTGAGTATGGCAGCTCAGTTTATAGAAAGCAATCAATGTGACATAATTTTATGCGGCGGTACGGAAAGCATGACCAACGCTCCATATCTTTTGCCAAAAAGCAGATGGGGACTAAGAATGGGCGAAGGCAAAGTAGTGGATTATATGGTACATGATGGTTTATTTGATATTTTCAACGGATACCACATGGGAATAACAGCAGAAAATGTAGCGGAACAATATGGGCTTACAAGAGAAGATCAAGATAAATTCGCCGCACAAAGCCAAATGAGAGCTGAAGAAGCTCAAAAATCCGGAAGATTTGCGGATGAAATAGTGCCTGTTGTAATACCTCAAAGAAAAGGCGACCCTGTAGTTATTGATACGGATGAATATCCAAGACACGGCTCAACTTTTGAAAAAATGGCTAAATTAAAACCTGCATTCAAAAAAGACGGAACAGTAACAGCAGGAAACGCATCAGGAATAAACGATGGCGCAGCAGCTTTGATAATTATGAGCAAGGAAAAAGCAGATGAGCTTGGATTAAAATATTTATGTGAAATAGCAGGTTACGGCTCAGCAGGCGTTGATCCGAAGGTTATGGGCTTAGGACCTATTCCTGCAACTAAAAAAGCATTGGCAAATGCAGGCTGGACAATTGATGACTTAGAACTTATCGAAGCTAATGAAGCTTTTGCCGCACAATCACTTGCAGTTGTTCGTGATTTGGGATTAAAGCCTGAAATAACTAATGTTAACGGCGGAGCGATAGCTTTAGGACACCCAATAGGAGCATCAGGTGCAAGAATACTTGTTTCCCTTATTTATGAAATGCAAAAAAGAGATGCTAAAAAAGGACTTGCAACATTGTGCATAGGCGGCGGTATGGGAACTGCAATGTTGGTGCAAAGATAATCAGTTAATTCTATCTCCTTAGAAGTTGTTAACCGAATATTTCTCAGAGTTAACAGCTTCCTAAGGATGATGATTAAATATATCAAAAAGAAGGGATGATAATATTGATTAACAAAATTATTTCTGCCAAAAAAGCGGCAGATATGGTTAAGGAAGGCATGACTATTATGGTGGGCGGATTTTTAGCAAATGGAACTCCTGAAAATATAGTTGATGCATTGGTAGAAAAGAACGTTAAAAACTTAACGTTGATATGTAATGATACAGGTTTCCCTGACAAAGGCGTAGGCAAAATGGTTGTTAATAAACAATTTAAAAAAATGATTGCGTCACATGTGGGTACTAATCCTGAAACTGCAAATCAAATGAATTCCGGAGAAACAGAAGTTGTTCTTACCCCTCAAGGAACTCTTGCCGAAAAAATAAGATGCGGCGGAAACGGTCTCGGAGGTTTTTATACACCAACAGGTATCGGAACTGAAGTTGCTGAAGGAAAAGAAGTAAAGGTAATAAACGGCAAAGAATATTTATTTGAAACTCCGTTAAGAGCAGATGTTGCACTATTAAAAGCTTCTGTAGTCGACAAAAAAGGAAATATGATATTCAACAAGACAATGAAAAACTTCAATCCAATGATGGCAACCGCAGCTGATTTAGTTATAGTTGAAGCTGATAAAATAGTTGAAGTAGGCGAAATTGATCCGGAACATGTTATGTGCTCTGGTATATTTGTTGACTATATAGTTGGAGGTGACAAATAATGGATGCAAAAAAAGTTATAGCAAAAAGAGTTGCTGAATTATTAAAAGACGGTGACGTTGTTAACTTAGGTATAGGTCTTCCTACAATGGTTGCAAATTTCATACCTGAAGGTATGGATGTAACATTTCAGTCAGAAAATGGTTTCTTAGGCTTAGGTCCTGCTCCTGCTGAGGGAGAAGAAGATTGGGAGCTTGTTAATGCAGGCGGAATGCCTACATCAATAGTTCCCGGCGGAATGTTCTTTGACAGTGCCACATCCTTTGGAATTATCAGAGGCGGACATGTTGATGCGACAGTATTGGGAGCAATGGAAGTAGACGAAAAAGGAAATCTTGCAAACTATAAAATTCCGGGCAAAATGGTTCCGGGCATGGGCGGAGCAATGGACTTGGTTGTTGGTGCAAATACAGTTATAATTGCAATGACACACACACAAAAAGGAAGACCAAAAATATTGAAACAATGTACCCTTCCTTTAACCGCTAAGGAACAAGTTGATATTATAGTAACGGAAATGGGTCTTATGAGAGTAACAAAAGAAGGTTTGGTTCTTGAAGAATTAGGACCTGAAGCAACGGTTGAAGATGTTGTTGCAGCAACAGATGCAAATTTAATTGTTTCACCGAATTTAAAACGCTTCGGAGTAGAATAATAATTTACATAAAAAACAGGAGATTTAGTTTCTCCTGTTTTTTTGTGTACTGGGACATTCCTTACATTTAAGGTGTGTCCCCCTTCATGTACGGGGACATTCCTTAAATGGCTCACCCGCAAAGAGTCACCTTACATTTAAGGTGTGTCACCCTTCCATGTACGGGGACATTCCTTAAATGGCTTGCCCGCGGAGAGTCGCCTTACATTTAAGGTGTGTCCCCCTTCCTTAAAACGTATCCGGTTTAGCTTTTAAAGTTACGGTTAATTTTAATTCTTCTCCATTTCTTAAAATCGTAAACTCTGATTTATCTCCATCTTTGTATTCATATAGTTTTCTTTTTAGATCAGACATATCCTCAATCTTTTTTCCATCAATTGCAATTACAACATCATTTGGCTGAATTCCTGCCTCGGAAGCCGGAGAATCCTTAAATGTTTCAATTATAATTACGCCGTAATCTGCAATTAAATCTATTCCATAACCCATTTCATATGTTTCAACATCCATTCCGTTAATACCTACATATACGCTTTTAAAGGTGCCTCCCTTAATTATTTGCTCTATAATCGGTTTTGCAGTATTAATGGGTATTGAAAAGCCTAATCCTTCCGCCGAAGTCATTTTAGCAGTGTTGATTCCAATTACCTGCCCTTTGGCATTAAACAATGGACCGCCGCTGTTTCCTGAATTTATTGATGCATCGGTTTGAATAAGAGGTTCTATAACGGTTCCGTTTTCAAATGCTATTGATCTGTTCAGACCGCTTATTATACCTTGAGTAACAGTTCTTTCAAGGTCTAAGGTCATTGGGTTTCCGATGGCTACGACAGGCTCTCCAACCTTTAGCTCATCAGAATCACCTAATTCAGCTGCCGGAAGCCCTGTCTTATTTATTTTTACAATTGCCAAATCCAATGTTGTATCATACCACAATACTTCACCAACTTCCGTCGAACCGTCAATTAATGAAACTGTAATACTTTTATATAACCCATCACCTATAACATGTGAATTTGTAACAATGTATCCGTTTGAATCTACAATAAAACCGGAGCCCATGTGTTGCGAATTTCTTGTTTGAGGACCCCAAAATGTATTAATTTGCTGCTCAACCTCAGTTGTTATACCTACTACTGTTTTTTGTGACTTTTCTGCAACCGCTACAGCAAAATAAACATCATCCGTTAAATTAATGTTCACTTCCTGGGCGCTGATTGTTGATTTTTCCTTTTGTTCTTCAGCAAAAGTATTTAATTTGCTCGTTGCTATATAGCTTCCCGACAGACCCCCGATTATTGCAGCCACCAATGCAACTGCAATGTAACTAATAGCCGATTTCCTTCCTCGTTTTTTTGGTTTTTTAATTTCAGGTTCCTTCATAACAAAATTAATACCATTTGAAGTATCTTCATTCAGAGTATTTTCATTTGAATAGTTCTCTTGTTGCATTTCATTATTGATAAAATTATCATTTAATTTTTCATTATCATCCATAATTTTCGCTCCTTTCTTTTTTATAATTATATCCTTCTTTTCTTTATTGAAACTTAAAATACTTTAAAAAGTTTAGGTAAAAGAATAGCTCCGCACCTTATTCTTATTATCTGTAAATCTTAATATTAAATCAGCCGCTTTGTATCAAGCGACTGTTTGATTTTATTTTTATTTCAATTTCACCAAATACTTATTTACCATTTTGACAGGGTGATATGATTGCTTTGCCTTTCTTAATCCTTCATTGCCTGTATCTTCCTGCCTGTTTACAAATTCCGTATCCAAAAAGCTTGTCACCAAGAATTGTTTGTTCAAAAATGCATATATACCCTTGTATGCAATTTCGCCTCTTTCCACATGAATAACAGCCATTTTGTCATTTACTCTTTCACCTACCGCAAAACCTGCCAACTGATTATCAACATAAACAGCTATAGAATCTAAGTCGAAAAAGTGCAGCTCCCTGAATAAATCCTTAATTGCATCTATTTCCATAAGCATTTCCTTATCCACTGTTACTGCAACCTCATCGTGCCATTTGTGAAGCAAATCCATGCAATCATTTTTTATTTCTTCAGTATTGATTGTTCTTATATCATATGTGTACGTTTTTAAGAAAGAATTTACATGATTTTTTTTGCTGTGATATTTTTTACCTCTCAATTCAATTAAATCTTCTGTATTATATATGTATTCAAAATCATCAATATCTTCGACGACCTCAAATTTAAAATCCGTATATTTTCTTAAATCCTCCACAAATTCATCACCCACATCACCAAATAAATAGTCCCTGTCTGTGAAGTTTAAATTCCTTTTAATTAGTTCATCTATAATATTTGTTAAATTATCCTTGTTGTAACCAAAAAGCTGAGCATAAAATGTACCTTTGCCTTCCTCATTTTTTTCAATTATCAGCACATTGTCCAATACCGCATATTTTACGTTATTGAGCTTTCTCCACATATACAAGGATGAAAACAAATATTCATAGGACTCTAAATTATTTTTATCAACATATTTTTCAATAATTTCTTTGTCCTCAAGGGTCAAGCATTTAAAATTTAAAATGATTATCATCTCCTATTGTATAATTCGCTTTCATGTAATAACATTCTTTACATAAAATATACTAACATATAATTAAAAAAATTCAATAAAAAACTAAATTTATTTTTTAAAGTTACTTGACAAAGTAAAGTTACTTTGCTATATTAAATAAAAAATAATGTGGGAGGATACATGGGAGATGCAAGTTTAACAATTAATTTAAGTACACTTTTGGTTTTTACTGAGGGATTCTTATCTTTCTTTTCTCCATGCGTTCTTCCCCTAATTCCTGTGTATATCAGCTACTTGGCAGGCAACGGAAGAAAGGTCGGTAGTGACGGCACAATTGTATATGAAAGAAAAAAAGTTTTACTCAACTCTTTATTTTTCGTTTTAGGTATTTCCAGCATATTTTTTCTATTGGGCTTATCATTTTCGGCATTGGGTATATTTTTTAATAAGAACAGGGATTTATTCAGTAAAATAGGCGGTATAATAATTATAGTTATGGGTCTTGTCCAACTGAATATTATAAAGCTTAATTTCTTAAAAATGGAAAGAAGAATACATATAAATATTGACTCTGCAAAAATGAATCCTATAATTGCTTACATAATGGGTTTAACATTCAGTTTTGCATGGACACCATGTGTAGGTCCTGCACTATCTTCAGTTTTAATATTGGCATCACATTCTGAAAATACATTTGCGGGAAGTTTGCTGGTTTTAATATATACCTTAGGATTTGTGATACCCTTTATAATTTTAGGTATATTTACAACAGAAACTTTATACTTCTTTAAGGAAAAAAGAAACTTAGTAAAGTATACCATAAAAATCGGCGGAATTATTTTAGTCATCATAGGAATTATGACATTAACGGGAACATTTACTACAATAAGCAGAATTTTAGCTTTTTGAGACTATGAGGAGAAAGTTTGAAACTAAAAGCGTAAGGATGGCTAATAAAAAAGGGTATAGCAAACAA
>DAIMMU010000057.1:0-14513 GCA_036720515.1 Sedimentibacter sp. | reverse complement strand
TTTCTGAGAAATGGTTGGTAGGTCATTCGCACCGACTTCCCAAAATATGCGACCAGAGGGAGCAAATATTTTGGTGAAGGAGACTGCAAGATGCCCTAACCCCATTTCTCAGAGTCTTTTTTCTGAGATAGAACTAACCTGGAGTATAACGATGTATAATAATATCCTTAAATATACAATACAAGAAAATGACAAAACTGTAAAGAGCATATTGACCGAAAAATTAAAATTCTCTAAAAGACTCTCTAAAAGATTAGAGCAAAACGGTAAAATTTTGTTAAACGGAAGAGAAGTTAAATTAAATAAAAGCGTCTTTTTGGGAGATGATTTATCCGTTGAATTTGATGAGGAAGAAGACGCGTACGATGCGGTAAATATTCCGATAGATATAATTTATGAGGATGATGACTTGCTTGTTATAAACAAACAGCCCTACATTGTTGTTCATCCCACAAGATCACATCAAAATAACACCATTGCAAACGGTATTGCATATTATTATAAACAAAACAAAATTAATCGTAAGGTTAGATTTGTAAACAGGCTTGATATGAACACGTCGGGCATTGTAATAATAGCAAAAAATCCATATGCCCACAACCGGCTGTCAAATCAAATGAAATCAAACACTGTTGAAAAATTTTACTATGCAATAGTTGAAGGCATAATTAGCAAAGACGAAGGTACAATAAACGAGCCTATTCTGAGACTGAATCCGGAGGATATAGTACGGGTTGTTCATCCGTCGGGCAAAGAGTGCATCACTGAATATAAGGCGGAAAAAAAGTATAATAATATGACATTGGTTAAGTTAAAGCTTATAACCGGAAGAACTCACCAAATAAGAGTTCATATGAAGCATATAGGTCATCCGATAGCAGGCGACACATTATATGGAGATAACAGCAGTTTAATCGACAGGCAGGCACTTCATTGTTATAAAATGAAGTTTAAACAGCCGGTTACAAATGAAGATATAATAATAACATGTTCCATACCGGAAGATATGAAAAAGCTTATGAGTGACAGCAATGAATGACAATTGAATAAAATACAGAAAATAAATTATGAATAAAAAATGATTAATGAATAGGGAAGGGGGACATGCTTTTAAAGGTATCCCGCTACCGATAACAGAGGGGGCAGTGAAAATGAATAAGAAGGTTTTAATGATAGCTACCGGCGGCACGATTGCTTCAATAAAAACACAGTATGGTCTGACGCCTGAAATCAATTCGGAGGAATTATTAAGCTATGTGCCTGAAATTAAGGAATATTGCGATGTGGATACAATGCAGCTGCTAAATATCGACAGCACTAATATTCAGCCGGAACACTGGATAATGATGACTGAAGCAATAGAGAAAAATTACGATAAATATGACGGTTTTGTAATATCTCACGGAACCGATACGATGGCATATACATCTGCCGCTCTTTCTTATTTAATACAAAATTCACACAAACCAATTGTTATAACGGGAGCTCAGAAACCAATTAATGCTGATATAACCGATGCAAAAAAGAATCTTTTGGACAGCTTCAGATTTGTATCGGAAGATGGGGTTTGCGGTGTATATGTAGTATTTGACGGCAAAGCAATTATAGGAACGAGGGCACGAAAGGTAAAATCAAAGAGTTACAGTGCTTTTGAAAGTATTAATTTTCCCGTGGCGGCAATAATAGATGACAGACGGATAACAAAATATATCAGGAATGATAATTTAAATAAAGAAGTTATCTTTTATAAGAGTATTTATCCAAGTATATTTTTATTAAAGTTAGTTCCGGGGATGGAGCCGGATGTGCTTGATTATATTGGTGAAAAATATGAAGGTGTAGTAATTGAAAGCTACGGTGTGGGAGGACTGCCTTTTCTTGATAAGCGGAATTTCTTAAATAAGCTTGAAAGTATTATAGAAAAAGGTAAAATAGTCATTATTGCCACTCAGGTAATGTTTGAAGGCAGCGACATGGGCTTGTATGAGGTCGGCTATAGGGCACTGCAAAAATTTAATGTTCTTCAGGCTTATGACATGACCATCGAAGCCGTAATAACCAAGTTAATGTGGATAATGGCTCAGACTAAAAATTTTGACGAAGTTAAAGAAATGTTCTATACAAAAATTAACGAGGATTCTTTATATTAAAATGAGGTAACAATGAAGAAAGTTGACATGCATATGCACACCTGTGCTTCTGACGGCACGTGGGATGTGACAGAATTAAAAAAAGAATTGATAGAAAACAAAATTAATATATTTTCCGTAACAGACCATGACAGTATCGACAATATTAAAAATATGCAGGATATATTAAAACCAAGCGATAATTTAGTTTTTATACCCGGCACGGAATTGTCTGCCGAATATGAGGGCAGGGAATATCATTTGACATTATATAATTTTGATATTAATAATAAAGATTTGCTTCAATTAATGAATTGGACCAATCAAAACAAATTAAACTCAAACAAAGAATATATCGGCAATTATGCCGCAAACAAATACGAAAACGTAAGTGCCGAAGATTTTGAAAAATATGAGTATGACAGAAAAAGAGGGGGCTGGAAGTCGGCAAACTACATGATGGATAAAGGAATACACAAAAGTATTCCGGAGCATTTGTCGGATGTTAATAACTCAGGGTTAAAAGCAAAACTGAAATGTCCTGAGGAGGTAATTAATATTGCAAAGAAAAGCGGAGGAAAAATATTTCTTGCTCATCCTTCCTATCACTATAAAAATTCCGTTATGCCCTCAGAAGAATTAAGATACTGGAAGGAGATTGGGATTGACGGCATTGAGTGCTTTTCTCCGTATAACAATGGGTCTGCCGCAAAATATATTGATTTCTGCAAAAAAAACAATTTGATGATATTGGGTGGATCGGACTGCCACGGCAAATTTATTCCTGCAAGGAAATTAGGAGTTCCTGATGTTTCATTGGAGGATTTGAATATTAAGGGGTTAATATAGTAATTAGGGTGCATGATTTCGTTGCACCCTATCGGAGGAAATAAATGCAAAACAAAAAACATGTTGCCGCAATAATTGTTGCGGCAGGAAAAGGAACAAGGATGGGATCTGAAATGCCTAAGCAATTTATGACTATTGCAGGGAAAACAATTTTAGATACAACCTTGTATAAATTTGAAAAAAGCAATGATGTGGATGATATTATTCTTGTTATTAATAAGGATGATATGGAATTCATAAAATGTGAAATAGCACCCTTCTACGATAAAATAACACATGTAGTGCCCGGCGGAAAAACAAGGACTGAATCTGTTTATCAGGGCTTAAAAAAAGTGAGGAATAACTGTGACATAGTATTGATACATGACGGGGTAAGACCATTCGTTTCCTACAATTTAATAAGCAGCTGCATAGAAAACGCTCTTATTCACAAGGCTTGTATTCCCGTAATAGATGTGGCGGATACTATAAAAGAAGTTTCACAGGACGGAATGGTTGTAAAAACATTTGACAGAAAAAAGTTAAAGGCGGTTCAGACACCTCAAGCCTTTGATTATAATGTTATACGGGAATGCTATGAAAATGCCATGACTGAGGATGCGTTGTTTACAGACGATGCATCAATTGCCGAATACTACGGTTATAAAGTAAAAACAATCGAAGGATTGTCTAAAAATATAAAAATAACAACTCCTCTTGATTTGAGAATGGCGGAAATTATTGCAAGCATTTATTAAGGAGCAATTTATGAAGGTTGGAATCGGATACGATGTACATGCTTTAACCGAAAACAGAAAATTAATAATCGGAGGGGTTGACATCCCTTATGAAAAGGGTCTGTATGGTCACTCGGATGCGGATGTTTTAATTCATGCGATTATGGACAGCCTTTTGGGAGCCATGGGCAAAGGTGACATAGGAAAGTTGTTTCCCGATACGGACACTGAGTACAAGGATGCAAACAGCCGTGTTTTATTAAGAAAAGTATATGAATTAATGAATGAAAATAACTTTTCAATAGGTAATCTGGATGCTGTAATAATTGCTCAAAAACCAAAAATGTCTCCATTTATTAATGAAATGAAGAAGAATATAGCCACTGATTTAAAAACTGATATTTCAAATATTAATATAAAAGCAACCACCACCGAAAGTTTAGGCTTTGAAGGAAGAGGAGAAGGTATTGCGGCTCAATGCATATGCTTATTGGATGCTAAGGAAAATATATGAATCCAAGCTATATATTGAGTATATATATATGTATATCCCTATGTTAAAATAAGATAACAATTTAAGTGAATGAATACTTTTCACTGTTCATTGCATTTAGGGGGGATCGCATGGAACCTTATCAGATAATAGCGATTATAGGTGTTTTAATTTTTGTATATTTCATATTTTTTAGAAATAAAAAATTTGCACAAAAAGAAATCAATAATTTAAATGAAATTGAATATATAGGCTCATCAAGAATGAAATTTGACGATGTTGCAGGAAACTATGAAGCAAAGCAAAGTCTTCTTGAATTGGTAGACTTTATTCAGAATCCCGAAAAATACGGCAGGTTTAATGCAAGAATGCCAAAAGGCATACTTCTTTACGGTGCTCCCGGAACAGGGAAGACCTTAATGGCAAAGGCTTTGGCAGGAGAAGCGGGGGTTCCTTTCTTTGCGGTATCAGGTTCGGATTTTGTGCAAGTTTACGCGGGTCTTGGTGCCGGCAGAATCAGAAACTTGTTTAAAAAGGCAAAAAAATCAGGTAAAAGCGTTATTTTTATTGATGAGATAGATGCTATCGGCAAGAAAAGAGCGGCAGGCAACATTAAAGGAAGCGATGAAAGCGACAGAACTTTAAATGCTCTCTTAACCGAAATGTCGGGATTTGCCGATGATTCCGGCACGGTTGTGGTAGCGGCCACAAACAGAATCGATACCTTGGACAATGCATTGTTAAGACCCGGGAGGTTTGACAGACAAATAGAGATAATGCTTCCGGACAAGAATGCAAGAAAAGATATTATAAAGCTTTATTTGGATAAAATAAATGCGGAAGATGTCAATATAGATGAAATTGCTGATTTGACGGTTTATTTCAGCGGTGCGATGATCGAAAATTTGATTAATGAAGCGGCACTGCTGGCAATAAGAGAAAATTCGGATAAAATAACCGAGGAGCATATCAAAAGAGCATATTTGGAAGTTTTGGCGGGAGTTGAAAAAAAGGATTGTGACAATGGAATGCAAAAAACAATTACTTCATATCATGAAGCGGGACATGCGTTTGTCTCAAGATGTTTGCTTCCTGACAATAAAATTATCCGTGTTTCCGTAATTCCCACAAGCAAGGGAGCGGGAGGATACACATTAAGCACTCCCGACTCTGAGGAAATTTTGACCAAAAGAAAAATCAAAAATCATTTATCTGTTCTGATGGCAGGAAGGGCAGCGGAAGAAGTATTCTTCGGAAGTGACAATATAACTGCCGGAGCGCAAAACGATATTGAAAAAGCTACTTCATTGGCTGTTGATTATATTTCGAGGTATGGAATGAACGATTCAACATTTATCAATTATCAGTTGCTGTCGGACATGCTTCGAATACCGTTGACATCGGTTGAAGAATCGGTAAAGATACTGACTTCCGGAATATATGGAGAAGTGGTTAAATTAATTGAGGACAACAAGGAAAAAGTTGAAAATACAGCCAAGCTTTTAATGGAAAAAGAAGTTATTTATCAAGATGATTTGGATAATTTACTATAAAAATAATATTGAATATTATATAAACCAGAGGTTAAAATACTATTATTAAAAAGTGATTATTAAAAATAAGTTGAAAATATGACGGATTTTTGGTATAATCTAATTAAATAAACTGCCTGCGGTGTACGGAAATCTTTTAATTCAACCGACATATTGTAAAAGGGAATTCAAGTTTGACTGCCTATGACAAGCCCGCTGTGACGGGACGCCAGAAACAGTTAACAGAAATCCCACCTGCTTAGGTGCGGGTATGAATTATAGGATTTGCGGCACTCGCGGGTATGACCTAACCCCATTTTTCAGGTGGGTTTCCTGAAAAATGGTTGGTAGGTCAACCGCAATGAGTTCCCAAAATATGCGACGTAAGGAGCAAATATTTTGGTGAACGAAACTGCGCTATGTATATCTCGCTGTAACTTCGGCGGGATTATTTTTTTTATACACAATTCAGAGTCTTTTTTCTGAAAAATGCAGTGGGATTTATTTTTTATACATTTTTCAGGAAAACAGGAAAATAACATTTGCGTTTATTGTGAAATACATATATAATATAATTAACTTAGGAATACATTCCCACGAAAAAAACAGGAGGAAAAAATGATAACAATAAAAGATGTTGCAAGGCTTGCGGAAGTATCAATTTCAACTGTATCAAGAGTAATAAACGACTCCAAGCCCGTAAGTCCAGAAGTAAGAAAACGAGTATTAAAGGTTATTGAAGAAACGGGATATAAACCAAATGATGTTGCAAGAAGCCTTGTAACAAGAAGATCTTATTTGATAGGAGTAATAGTAAACAACTTAGCTCAAAGTTATGTTGCCGATGTTGTAAGAGGAATTGAAGAAATAGGGAAAATGTACGGATATGACATTCTTCTTTGCAGCAGCTATTCGAGCAAGGAAACTCAGGAAAAATATTTGCAGCTGCTGGACAGGAAGCAAGCCGAAGGTTTATTTCTTGTAGGCACCAAATTTGATGAAGGAATAATTCAATTGGCAAAAAGTTTTAATAAACCCACCGTGTTTTTTACCCGAGATGTACATGAAAAGATGAATCATATAACTATTGACTGCAATTCCGCAATCTATGAAATTACAAAATATTTGATTGAAGAGGGTCATAAGGAAATTGCATATTTTTCCGACTATGAAGACAAAACTTCAGTCGAAAATGAAAAGATTGACGGATACTTAAAAGCAGTTGAAGACAATGAACTAAAATTTTCAAAAATTTATACTATCGGAGGATATAAGTACAACCATGCCTATGAATTCGGGAAAACTGTAATTGATGAGGCTAAAGAATTTACAGCTTGTGTTTGCAGCTCCGATGAAATAGCAATCGGAATATTGGATAGCTTTATCGACAACGGAATAAAGGTTCCCGATGATATTTCCGTTGTTGGATTTGGAAACATTCGCGAAGGAAAATTCGTGAGACCTGAGCTTACTACAATAGGAGAACCATATTATGATGTGGGAGCTGTAGGCATGAGAATGCTTATAAAGATGATAAAAGGCGATAAAACAAAACAAGGCCGTATGGAGCTTCCATTTACCATAGAAAAAAGAAAAAGCGTAAAAAAACTGATTTAGCATTTGCAAAGTTTGTTGAAATTAAACGATTAATTTAACAATTAACACGACAATTATTGATAAAAAAATCAGCATAATCCCCCTATAATAAAAGGACTATCTTTATTGCAGGGGGATTACAAATGAAAAAAAGATTTATTTTCACAATGATATTATTGCTTCTTTTTAGTTATAATTCAATCAGCGCCAATGAATACCATAAAGAAATAAACACTATTGAATGTTTGTTAAATGAAAGAATAAAGATAATAAACGGATTTTTGTACGGCTACAAAGATATGGACCGTCTGAAAGAGAAATTAAATAAAATTGAATCCGGCAATTTGCTGGAAAATGACTTGGATATCCTGTATAAGGTAATTGATTGTCCTACGGATTATGAATTGGCAATGAATGTGAAAGTACATAAAATTAACAGTATAGAAATGATCAGCGACGGATATTATGTTAATGCGGATTTGAATTGGCTTATGAGAGGCTATGACGGGGAATTCAATTTAATAAAAAATTACGATATCAAATGCATTGAGCAGGATGAACAAATTTATATAGCGAAATTAATGATATTAAACGACAATTAGGAGATTAAGATGGAAACTCTATTTTACAAAAAGCATTATATTTGGGAAAAGATTAATAAAGAAATGAAAGAAGAAGTTTTTAAGGTAGCCGGTGATTATAAAAAATTTATTGATGCTTCAAAAACCGAAAGACTTTCTGTTAATGAAATAATAAGACAGGCAAAGGAAGCAGGATTTAAAAACTTTAAGGACCAAGACAAAATAAAACACGGCGATAAATTGTACTATATAAATAAGGAAAAAGCTGCCGTCTTGGTTGTGGTGGGTAAGGATGATATTGAAAAAGGAATGAATATAGTCGGAAGTCACGTAGATTCCCCTCGTATAGATTTAAAACAGAATCCATTGTATGAAGATCATGGAATTACTCTTTTGAAAACTCATTATTACGGCGGTATCAGAAAATATCAGTGGGTGGCGATTCCTTTGGCTCTTTACGGAACAGTTGTTAAAGAAAATGGAGAGGTTATTGACATCGCAATCGGTGATGATGAAAATGATCCTGTTTTTTATATAACCGACTTACTTCCTCATTTAGCGAAGGACCAAAATGATAAAAAATTATCAGAAGCAATTGAAGGTGAAGGGCTTAATGTTATTATCGGAAGCCTCCCCGCAGAGGGCAAGGATGATGAAAAAAAATTCAAATTGAATGTGTTAAAAATACTAAATGAAAAATACGGCATGATTGAAGAAGATTTCTTGACTGCCGAATTGGAAATAGTGCCCGCCGGAAAAGCAAGGGATGTCGGTATTGACAGAGGAATGATAATGGCATACGGTCATGATGACAGAGTTTGCGCCTATACATCCTTAAGGGCTATATTGGAATTAGATTCTCCTCAAAAAACAGCGGTTGCATTGTTTGCCGACAAGGAGGAGGTTGGAAGCAACGGCAACACAGGCATGCACTCCATGTTTTTCAACAATATGATTGCCGAACTGATTGCAACTATAAATAATGGAAATTACAGTGAGCTGTTGTTAAAAAGGGCTTTGGAAAACAGCCATATGCTTTCGTCAGATGTGGCAGCGGGGGTTGACCCTACATATCCTCAGGTTACGGAAATTCAAAATGCCGCAATTATGGGCAAGGGAGTGTCACTTGTTAAATACACAGGCAGCAGAGGTAAGTCGGGAGCCAATGATGCAAATGCGGAATATATAGGAAAGCTTCGAAAGCTATTCAATGAAAATGATGTTGTTTGGCAGACGTCCGAATTAGGTAAGGTAGACCAGGGCGGCGGAGGAACAATTGCATACATTATGGCGAACTATAATATGGATGTAGTGGACTTGGGGGTTCCCGTATTGAGCATGCATGCACCGTACGAAATAGTTTCTAAGACGGATGTTTATATGACTTATAAGGCTTACAAAACATTTTACAATAATTTCTAAAAAATTTAAACATACTAAAAATCCTCAAAATTCAGAGGATTTTTTATATTTTGACGGTGTTAATTATTTAACATTTTATTAAATAGAATACCATTGGTTGACTTTTACAGTCTTCGAATATATAATTATGTTTATGTTTTTATAATTAATTAATTATGGAGGTTAGCAAATTGCAGAACGAGTTTATACTATCAAAAAAAAGTGAATTTGCCGAATTGAAAAATTATATAGATTCGGTAAAAAATTCACAAGGAGTAACTATGCAAATATTGCAAAAAGCTCAAGGTATATTTGGGTACTTACCCCTTGAAGTTCAACAGTTTATTTCTGATGAAACAAACATTCCATTAGCTGATATTTACGGCGTTGTGACATTTTATACACAATTCTCCACTGAAGAAAAAGGCAGACACAAAATCGGGGTATGCTTAGGAACTGCATGCTATGTAAAAGGTTCTCAGGAAATTATGGATAAACTTGCCGAAGAATTAAACGTAAAGGTAGGTAAAACTACGGAAGACAGGGTATTTACCCTTGAGGCAACCAGATGCTTAGGCTGCTGCGGATTGGCTCCGGTTATGATGATTGATGATGATGTTTACGGAAGAATGGAACCTAAAAAAATAAAAGAAATATTAGAAAAGTATAAATAGGAGGTGCAGCATGAAATCATTGGAAGAATTAAAAAGAATCAGAGAAGAAGCAATAAAAAATGTAGAAATGAGAAATACCGATAAAGATATAAGAGTTGTTGTAGGTATGGCTACCTGCGGAATATCGGCAGGCGCAAGACCGGTTCTTTCTACATTTGTTGAGGAAGTTGCTAAAAGAAATCTAAATAATGTGCAAGTTGTTCAAACAGGCTGCATCGGTATGTGCACATATGAACCGATTGTTGAAATATACACTCCCGGCAAGGAGAAGGTTACGTATATTCATGTTGATCCGGAAAAGGCTAAAAGAATTGTTGACGAGCATTTAGTGAACGGTATTGTTATAAACGAATATACAATTGGTACAGCTAAATAACATTAATGAAAGTGGAGGTAAAGTCATGGCGATTTTCAGATCTCATGTTTTAGTATGTGGGGGAACCGGATGCACTTCTTCTAAATCTCAATTAGTAAGAGCAAGATTTGAAGAAAAGATAAAAGAAGTTAAATTGGACAAAGAAGTTCAGGTTGTAGGGACAGGCTGCTTTGGTTTATGTGAAGAAGGTCCCATTGTCATAGTATATCCCGAAGGCTCGTTTTATTCAAGAATGACGGTTGACAGGGTAGACGAAATAGTTGAAGAACACCTGTTAAAAGGAAGAATAGTAGAAAAATATTTATTTAAAGAAAAAGCAAAAGTTGAACATGCGGAAGAGCATAAATCATTGATGGATGTTCAGTTTTACAGCAAGCAAAAAAGAGTTGCACTTCGAAATTGCGGTTTAATAAATCCTGAAAATATAAATGAATACATTGCAAGAGACGGATATATGGCTCTTGGGAAAGTATTGACGGAAATGACCCCGGAAGATGTAATTAAATTAATGAAAGATGCTAACCTAAGGGGAAGAGGCGGAGCAGGCTTCCCTACCGGAGTGAAATGGAGTTTTGCGGCACCGAATAAAGCTGATCAAAAATATATAATATGCAATGCCGACGAGGGAGACCCGGGCGCATTCATGGACAGAAGCGTTCTTGAAGGAGACCCGCATGCAATATTGGAAGCAATGGCTATAGCAGGCTATGCAATCGGAGCCACAAAAGGATTTATATATGTCAGAGCTGAATATCCAATTGCCGTTCACAGATTACACATTGCAATCGATCAGGCAAGAGAACTTGGACTTTTAGGCAAAAACATTTTTAATTCAGGCTTTGATTTTGATATAGAAACGAGACTTGGAGCAGGTGCCTTCGTATGCGGCGAAGAAACAGCACTTATGCAGTCAATTGAAGGAAACAGAGGAATGTCAAGAGTTAAGCCTCCTTTCCCGGCTAACAAAGGTCTTTGGGGAAAACCCACAGTAATAAACAATGTTGAAACATTGGCCAACGTTCCGCAAATTATAATAAACGGACCTGAATGGTTCAAAAGCTTCGGCACTGAAAAATCACCGGGAACAAAAGTATTTGCATTGGGCGGAAAAATAACAAATACAGGTCTTGTTGAAGTACCGATGGGAACAACATTAAGAGAAGTTATATACGACATAGGCGGCGGATGTCCTAACGGCAAAGCATTTAAAGCTGTTCAAACAGGCGGACCTTCCGGAGGATGTTTGACGTCTGAGCATCTTGACACACCGATTGATTATGAAAATCTTGCAAAGGTCGGCTCAATGATGGGCTCCGGCGGTATGATAGTAATGGATGAAGACAACTGTATGGTTGATATAGCAAGATTCTTCTTAGACTTTATAGTTGATGAATCCTGTGGCAAGTGTACACCTTGCAGAGTGGGAACAAAAAGAATGCTTAGCATCCTTGAAAGAATTGTTTCAGGCAACGGTACAATGGAAGATTTGGATGAACTTGAAAGTTTGGCAAACAGCGTTAAGGATTCGTCATTGTGCGGTCTCGGACAAACAGCTCCGAACCCTGTATTGGCAACACTAAGATATTTTAAGGATGAATATATCGCACATGTGGTAGATAAGAAATGTCCCGCAAAGCACTGTAAAGCTTTATTAACTTATGAAATTGACAAGGATAAATGCACAGGCTGTACTCTATGTGCAAGAAAGTGTCCTGTAAGCTGTATTTCAGGAACTGTTAAAAATCCTCATGAAATAAATCAAGAATTATGTATTAAATGCGGAAATTGTTACAGCGTATGCAGATTCGGCGCTGTTCAAAAAAACTAAGAAGGAGGATTAACCGTGGCCTTAGTAAAACTTAATATAAATGGAAAAGAAATTGCTGCTGAAGCTGGGAAGACAGTACTTGAAGCAGCTATAGAAAATGGTATTGAAATTCCACACCTGTGTTTTGATGAAAGATTGGAAGTATATGCAGGATGTGGGCTATGTATTGTTGAAATAGAGGGACAGCCTAAAATTGCAAGGGCATGTTCTACCCCCGTATCAAACGGATTGGTTGTAAGATCAAATACAAAAAAAGTAATAGAAGCAAGAAATTCAGCCCTTAATTTATTGGTTTCTCAGCATATTGGGGACTGTAAAGCTCCGTGTACATTAAATTGTCCTGCACAGACAGATGTACAAGGATATGTTGGTTTAGTTGCCAACAAACAGTACAGAGAGTCATTGAAATTAATAAAAGAAAAATTGCCGTTACCCGCATGTATAGGAAGAGTTTGCCCTCATCCTTGCGAAAAGGCATGCCGCAGACAAAATGTGGAAGAATCTGTATCAATAGCATGCATTAAGACATTTGCTGCTGATTATGATTTAAACTCAGGCAATCCTTATATTCCTGAACTGAAGCCCTCAACAGGAAAAAAGGTTGCTGTCGTAGGAGCAGGTCCAGCAGGACTGTCCGCAGCATATTATCTTTTGACGGACGGACATGAGGTGGATATATTTGAAGCAATGCCAAAACCGGGCGGAATGCTAAGATATGGTATACCCGAATATAGACTTCCGAAAAATGTAGTTGATGCTGAAGTAGCCATAATAGAAGAAATGGGTGCAAACATCCATTACGGCGTAAAAATAGGAGAAGATATGTCCCTTGAATATTTGCAGGAAAAATATGATGCGGTATTCCTTGGGATAGGAGCATGGAAGAGTTCGCCTATGAGATGCGAAGGAGAAAACACTCCGGGAGTATTAGGCGGAATCGACTTTTTAATAAAGGTGGCAGAAAACAAGCCTGTTAAGATAGGCAAGAGAGTAATAGTGGTAGGCGGCGGCAACACCGCAATGGACGTTGCAAGAACAAGCATACGCTTAGGAGCGGAAGAAGTAAGAGTTGTTTACAGAAGAAGCGAAGAGCAAATGCCTGCCGAAAAAATAGAAATAAAAGAAGCAAGGGAAGAAGGAGTAATATTCTCTTATCTTTATGCACCATCATTGGTTGAAAGTGACGGAGAAAAAGCTACCGGACTTAAATGTGAAAAGATGGTTCTTGGCGAAAAGGATGCATCAGGAAGACAAAGCCCCGTACCGACCGGCGAATTTGTAACATTTGAAGCAGATACAATTATTGCGGCAATCGGTCAGGAGGTTGACTGCGGCAAAATCAACGTAGGACAAGGAAGAAAGAAAAATATAGCAATCAATGACGGCACTTTTGAAACTAATATAAAAGGTGTGTTTGCGGGAGGAGATGCCGCAACCGGTCCTAAGATAGCAATAGATGCCATTGCACAGGGAGGACGTGCTGCAAAGGTTATAAACAGCTATCTTGAAGGTGAAATGATACCGTACAAGAACATTCCGTTAGTGTATACAGAAGTAACCGAAGAAGATTTCAAGGACAGAGAAAAAGAGCCGAGAGTTCCTCACAGAACTGTTGAAGCCGAAGCAAGAAAGCATAACTTCCAGCCCATACTTCCGACGATGACAGAGGAAGAAGCCGTAAGAGAAGGACAAAGATGTCTTGAATGCGGTTGCAAGGATTACTTTGAATGCCAGCTGGTTGATTATATTAAGAAATATGAGGTTGACACCGAAAAATACCATGCAACCAATGAAAAAAGATTCAAGGAAACAGACCATCCATTTATTTCACAGAATGCGGATAAATGCGTACTTTGCGGACTTTGCGTTCGTACATGCAACGAAGTTGTAGGTGCGTCGGCACTTGGATTTGTTGAAAGAGGAAATGCGACATTTGTAGCACCTGCGTACCAGCAGGAATTGAAAGCAACAAGCTGTATTTCCTGCGGTCAGTGTATTGATGTATGTCCGACGGGTGCTTGGCTTGACAGAAGAGAAAATATCAAGGAAATCCCTTTAAACTTAGAACAAACAAAATCAGTTTGCAGCTATTGTTCAGTTGGGTGTGAAATTGTATATGAGCACAAGGATGATGTGATTTATTTGGCATCAAGTCCTAAACACAAAGAAGTACCTGCCTGCGGCAAGGGTAAATTCGGTATAGAGCATATTAATAACAAAAACAGACTTCTTGAACCAAAGGTTAAAATTAAGGGAAGTTATGAAACCATAGCCCTAAACACCGCAATATTTGAAACAGCCAAACGCTTAAGAAGCATACAAAATATGTACGGTGATG
>DAIMMU010000263.1:0-2037 GCA_036720515.1 Sedimentibacter sp. | reverse complement strand
AAATTCCGAAGTATAATAAAACTCTTAATGCCATAAAATCCCCCTGTCCTTTCTACTCTTTAAAGCTTGAGTTAAGCCGCTGAAGAAATTGTTCTTCCGTTATTATTTCTATCCCTAATTCCTTAGCTTTTTTGTTTTTTGAAGAATTTGATAAATTATCATTATTAATTAAATAATTAGTTTTGGAGGTTACCGAATTTGTTACCTTGCCGCCTTTTTCTTCAATCAAAGCTTTCAATTCGTCCCTGTTTTTAAAATGCTCCACCGATCCGGTAATTACGAAAATATAATTTTCGAAAATCTGCTCTGATGATGTCTTTGAGCTAACCTCAATTTCCACTTCTTTAAGAACGTCCTCCACAATGGCTTTCTTTTTTTCATCGCCGAAAAATTTCACGTAACTATTTGCCATCACTTCACCGATGCCGCCTATTTCAATTAATTCTTCAAATTTCGCATTTTGAATTTTATCCCAATCATCGTTGAACTTCCTGCTTATTAGTTTGGCATTTGACAAACCGATATTTGCAATTCCAAAGCTGTATAAAAGCCTTGCTGCGGTAGTTTTTCTCGCCTTATTCACCGAATTGACCAAATTGTTAAAAGACTTTTCGCCAAAGCCTTCCATCTTGGTTATTATATCTTTATATTTTTCAACATGAAAAATGTCAGCCAATTCTTTAACCAATCCTTTTGCAATAAGCTTTTCAATAGTAGCTTCCGATAGTCCTTCAATATTTAATGCATCTCTGCTTACAAAATGTGTGAAGGATTTTATTTGCTTTGCAAGACATTCATCATTGATGCAGTACAATGTTTTTATATCATTGTCATTTTTAATTACCGTTTCACCGCCGCACACGGGACAATGTTCCGGGACCTCTGCATTATTGCTTCTTGTTAAATTGTCCGAAACCTGAGGTATAATCATATTTGCCTTATAGACATTAATTGTATCGCCGATTCCAAGCTCCAGCTCTTCCATTATACTTAAATTGTGAACACTTGCACGGCTTACGGTTGTTCCTTCAAGTTCAACCGGTTCAAAAATTGCAATGGGATTTATTAATCCCGTTCTTGATGCACTCCATTCAATTTCTAAAAGCTTAGTTTCCTTTACTTCGTCTTTCCATTTAAAAGCTATGGAGTCTCGCGGAAACTTAGCGGTAGAACCCAATGATTCCCCATATTTTATATCATCAAATGTTAAAACAAGACCGTCGGAGGGCAGGTCATTATCATTTATATGCTCTTCAAACCACTTGACAGCCTCTTCAATATCCGATGCGACCTTTTTAAATTCAACAACGCTGAATCCTTGGTTTTTAAGCCAATTTAACTGCTCAATTCTCGAGTTCTTAAAATCTGCATCTGCCTTTACAACGGAAAATGCATAAAACCTTACATTTCTTTCAGCGGTAATCTTATTGTTAAGCTGCCTTACAGAGCCGCTGCAAAGATTCCTCGGATTCTTGTATTTGCCTTCCGTCTCCGGTATTTGTTCATTTATTTTATCGAAATCAGAATAGCTTATTACTGCTTCTCCCCTCAATACCAAGCTCCCCTTATATGAAATATTAACAGGTATATTTGTAAAAAACTTGGCATTATTTGTAACAACTTCCCCGATTTCACCATTGCCTCTTGTTACAGCCTTCGTGAGTTTTCCTTCTTCATAGGTCATAACAATAGTAAGACCGTCAAGCTTCCAGGAAAGAACTCCTTTTCTTTCTCCAAGCCAGTCCCTTAATACGGAAATTTCCTTCGTCTTATCCAATGAAAGCATAACCCTCTCATGCCTTTCCTTCGGCAAATTCGACAACAGCTCATAGCCTACGCGTATTGTCGGGCTGTTGGATAAAACTGTTCCTGTCTCTTCTTCCATTTCATGCAATTCATCGTAAAGCTTATCATATTCATAGTTTGACATTATCTCTCTGTTTTCCTGATAATATGCTTTGTTTGCTTCATTTAAAAGTTTAATTTTTTCTTTCATTAACAGAAGTTTATCTTCCATACATTACCTCTTATATTTTT
>DAIMMU010000056.1:0-14618 GCA_036720515.1 Sedimentibacter sp. | reverse complement strand
CATCTGCTTCCTTGGCTGCTTCCTCGACAGTTTTTACCGTAAGTCCGTGGGACTGCGCCCTTGCTTTTGATTTGCTATCCTCCTTAAGTCCCACCACAACATTTACACCGCTTTCCTTAAGATTTAAAGCATGAGCATGCCCTTGGCTGCCGTATCCCACAATCGCCACCGTTCTTCCTTCTAAAACCTTTAAATCCGCATCCTTATCATAATACATTCTTCCCATTTTGTTTTCCTCCAAGCTATATAATTTTTATTTCGTAGACATTCCTCGTGTCCCCCTACCTCAAATGCTCTGATACGTCATAAACATCCACAATCTTTTGCATTTGAAGAATTGCCCTGTCAAAGCTATTTCTTTTTTCATCCTCAAAAGTAATCTTAAAAACAGAATTGTTTTCATCCAATGAAAACATACTAAATTCCTTTACATCAAACTGCTTCCTTCGTAAAGTAGTCAAAACCCTCACTGCCGAATCCATTCCCTTTGATACTCTAAAACTGATTGTCCTGCACATTTTAATACCTCCCATATTTTTTTGTTTTTTTGTTTCAACCGGAATGAAGAACAATTTCGCTAAATGGGGTTAGGGCATTCGCAGGTAATTAAAAAAAACCTCTCGTCTCTATATACATACAGATGTATATAGGGACGAAAGGTCTTTCGCGGTACCACCCTATTTTACGATAAAAAAATATCGTCTCATTCAAGTCGAAAAAACCATAAGTTTTTTGAACTCTATTCTTATAACGCAGAAATACGTCCTCGTCTACTTGATTCGACTTAGAAGCTCAGGAGTGATCATTATATCTCATAATACCGATTCGCACCAACCATCGGCTCTCTTTAATTATTTCCCGGATATTTTTATCTCCGTCAAAGCTTTTTGTTAACTTGCTACACATTATATACAAAGCCGTATTACTTTGTCAAGAATTTTTTTAAAAACCATTCTGGGGACGGACCTTAAAATTCCACCTTATAACTCCAGTTTTTGGAACTCAAAGATCCGTCCCCAGAATTCTTTATTTTGTCAACTCCTTTTTTCCTAAAATTCCTATTGAGTCAGAGCATTTATAACTTTTGGTACTATTTGTTTTTTCCTTGAGACGCATTTATCAATGTAGATACCCTGATAAATACTTTCTTCTTCAAAAATAATTTTTATAAGCTTTTCTCTTGATGAGGTGTAGAAAATATAAGAGCCTTCATTTACAATATCCGTTACCGCCATTATCAGCAGATAATAATCCCTGTCAAATGTAATATTGTCTATAAGCTTAACAAATTCATCCTTTCTGTTCATAATTTCCTTTATATCTAAGGTGAACACTTGCGATATGCCCACATTCTTATAAACCAAGTTGAATTTCTTGAAATCCTGATAAATAATTTCCTCAATTGACTTTCCTTCTAAGGATGTTCCTGCCTTAAACATTTCCATTGCATATTTATATAAGTCGATATCTACAATCTTTAACAACTCATTTACTGCATACCTGTCTCTTTCGGTTGTAGTAGGTGATTTAAAAAGCAGTGTGTCGGAAATTATTCCGGACAGCATAAGCCCGGCAATGTCCTTTGTAATTTCTGCATTACTTTCTCTGTACATTTGAAAAATAATTGTATTTGTACTGCCTACGGGAGTATTTCTGAAGCTGATGGGAATTGATGTCTTAATATCCCCGATTTTATGATGGTCAATAACCTCCGATATTTCCGCTTCTTCAATACCCTCGGCGCTTTGATTCATTTCATTGTGGTCAACCAATATTACATTTTTTCTCTTTGGGTTAATTAAATGATTTCTGCTTAGTAATCCGAGGTACTTTTTATCTTTTGATATTACGGGGAATTTCGAATGCTTTGACTGCTCAATATCCTCCTTGCAGTCATTTAAATAATCCTCTTCGGAAAATAACATAATATCATTTTTCTTCATAATATCATCAACATATTTAGAAAGAGAAATATTCTTTGCAGTATAATAAGTGTGATAAGAAGTGCTGATTATATTGACCTTGTTTTCAACAGCCATTTCGATTAAATCATCGTTTACATCCAAATCGCCTGTTACAATTATCAGCTTTACCCTTGCCTCAATGGCGTATTTGATAACATCGTATCTGTCTCCAACAATTACAATTGAATCTTCGTTAATTATATCTTGCTTTCTCAGAGTTTCCTCCTCAAAGGCAGCAACAATTACATTTCCCTTTATTATTTCATCAAATTTTAAAACATTTTTTCCAAGCAGGGTTTCTATAATATTGTCGTAGGATGTGCATAAATGCTGCTGGTCTGTATTTATCAGACTCATTGCAATATCCTTCATCGTTAATATTCCGCATAAGTTATTCTCTTCATCGACGATGGGAAGGGTTCTGAGCTTATATTCATTCATGTGAAAATAAGCAAAGTGTACGGATTGATGCTTTGTAAAGGGCTCTACTCTTTCAAAGGCCAAATCCTTTATTTGTATTTTTACATTCCCAAGTATTTCAGGAACATCAACATTAAAATACTTTAAAACAAATGCTGTTTCCTTGTTTATATTTCCAAGAATATAAGCCTTTGAAGACTCATTTAACTTATTTTTCAGTTCTGACAGCGCTATTGCCGAGCACACGCTGTCAGTGTCGGGCATCTTATGACCGAATATTAAATTGTATCTCATCATCGCCTCCTATTTGAGACAGTAGGTACATCCGCACTATCCCATGGAACTCAAAGGTCCGTCCCCGGAATTCCCTGGAATTCCTATATACCTCTTTTAAATCTTAAATCTTTTCCGTAAAATTTAAGCGGAACAAAATTATTGAATACGCGGGATGTAATTCTGTCAGAATAAGTGTCCCTAAGTTGCTCCAAAGATAAATTTGTTGATATTATTGTCTTTTTCTCTGTAATCATTCTTTCATTGATAATATTGAACAGCTCCGCATTGGTGAATGAATTGCCCACTTCAGTTCCAAGATCGTCAATAATAAGCAAATCACAGTCAAAAATCATATTATAATTGATTCGGTTTTCTTCAGTTTCATTAAGCTTATTAAATTTATGGTTTTCAATTATTTCAAACAATGAAAATGAAGTTTGGTACAAAACCGAAATTTCCCTGTTTATCAGTTCATTGGCAATACAGTTGCACATAAATGTTTTTCCTAAGCCTGTTCCGCCGTAAAACAGCAGATTCATGTTACTGCTGTGGAAATTGCTGCAAAAATCCTCGCTTATTTCCAAAATATAATACATATTCTGCCTTGGTGTCAGCTTTTCGTTTTTATAGCTTTCATTGCTGAAAACATTGATATCAAATGTATTAAAGTTTTCTTTTCCAAGCATATTAACCATATTTGACACTTGATACAAATTACTTATTAACTGCCTGTTAAAGCAGCCGCATCTTTTCCCTTCATGTGTGTAACCTGTATCACTGCATTTGGAGCATTCGTATTCAACTTCCAAATAATTTCCGGGAATATTGTTTTTTTCATAAATTAACTGTCTTTCCCTTTTTAAAACTTCTACCTGCTTCCTTAGCTGACTAACCTGAGACTCCATGTCTTTCGGAGCGGATAAAAATATTTTTGATAAGTTTATGCTGAATAATTTTATTTGCTTGTCAATTTCCGATAAACGAGGTATTTTAACATAAAGGTTCTCTCTTTTTTTATCTGACTCATGTGCGGCTTTTAACCTCTTTTTATTGTATTCGGTCATAATATTTTCAATTATTTGCTTATTTATTTCCCTCATCCCCTTCCTCAGGAATTGTTAAGCCTAATTTATTAAGCTTCTTTTCAAATCTTTTTCTGGCTATTTTCTCTAAATCATCACCGGAAAGATCTTCGCTTTTAATAAAATTATGAAACTTATTTTTGTTCTTAGAAGTTTCCTTTGACACTTGTGTCTTAGTTTCGGGCTTTTTGTCATTTTTTAAATCATCAATTGTTTTAAACCCGTTTTTAAACCATTCGCTCAATATTTTATCAAAATAATTTAAATTCGGGTTGTTAATTTTCGTGGAATTATCCAAACATTTTAAAATCATTTCCATTGAAAATTCCCATTCGTCAATCCACTTATCAATTGTCCGCATTTCAGCCTCCGTAAGGGTTCTGTTAAAACCAAGAGCTTTGCTTATTCGCGAATAAGTTGAAAAGCGGTCATTCCTTTTTTCAAGGTATTCAACCATTGTGTCTAAATCCGTTACCCCTTCATCATACCATGCTGAAACAACAGATTCAATATAACTGAATCTTTTTATTTTCTTATTGTTTACACAATAGCTGAAAGCCTGGGTCATTATATAGGGGTTCATTTTGTACTTGTTAAGCCATGTTATAATTTTTTGCTTTTCACTTATCTTCAAAGGCCTTCCTAACATATCCTCTGTTTCTTCCATCATTGTTTTTATTTCAGGATTTTTAGCATTGGAAATTAACTGCTCGTTATCCACATATTTATTTTTATCATTTACATTTCGTATATGTTTGTACACATTATCCACATAAAATTGCTTCAGATTGACAAATTCAACTATGTAATTGTATTCGTCGTCTGTTTCACGCTTAATAATTATACCTTCACTTTCCCAGTAATTCCATGCATTTAATACATCTGTCAAAGGCAGCTTTAAATTCTTGGCGATTGTTTCATTATTAAAATTCTGCCGGTCCTTCGCGCATTTGTATCCCATCAGGTAGACCTTTACATAAGTACCGTCAGCCGATGGCATGTAGTCGTTGATAAAAATATTTTCTATCGGGGTATCCCCTAAATCTATTTGCATTTCCTGAAGAACAAAATACATAATTTCTCCTTTTTTCTACATAATATAAGATAAAATTTGTAATATAATTGTAACAATGTTGTTATAATATTGTGAAAACATTTTCTGATTAAATGGTTGACATTCTATAATGAAATCGAATATAATTACTTATGATATAAATTAAAGACAGACTTATTAACTTTGATTATATCATTTTTTAATTAAAAGAAAAATACTATTTTTCTAAGAATGCAAACAAAAGAAAAATACTGGTATTTCGACGTAAATAAAAAAATAAATATGACTTAGGAAGTAAACTATGAAAAACTATAATTTTCTATTAAAGATGTTTAATCAAGACAAAAAATCCAAAATTTTTATGCAGCTAAAGGAAAAAAAAGATAGACAACCTTTCAAGTTTACCAAAAGAATCAAAGGAACAATCGCACTGTTCCTTTTAACATTTCTGATATTAGGCGGAATTTCCGCATTAGATTACCTGAAAATCCACGAAAACAATGTATTGCCCAAAGACAGCTTTTCAATAATATACGAGGGAAAAGAACTGTGCAAATTGAGAGATCCGAAACTGTTGGATGCGGCTTTGGAAAAATTGGATAAAGAGTTAGAAAGTTCAGTAGACCATGAAATTAAAATAGAAAGTAATTTTGAAGTAGCTCCATCAAAGGCAAGGGCTAAGGAAATAGCATCCGAAGAACAGCTTTACGAATTAATTAAAACAAATATAACATATTCCATAATGGCATACGAAATAAATGTTGACGGCGAGAAGATAGGAATTTTAAATTCCAAAGATGATGCGGAAATTGTTATTGAAAAAGTTAAAGATCATTTTATCCAAAGCTATGATAAAGAATCTTTGTTAGAAATTACAACAGTTGAAAATGTAGAAGTAAATCAGGTAAAAGCAACTAATTCAGAAATTAAGGAAAAAGATGACTTAATTAATTACATAATTAAAGGAACTGACGAAGAGAAGAAATATATAGTTGAAAAGGGCGATACATACTGGACCATAGCAGAATATTTCAATATGCCCTTAGACGATTTAATATCGGCAAATCCGCAATCGGACCCGGAAAGAATTCAAATCGGTGATGAATTGAATTTAATAGTTCCAAAGCCATTCATTAATGTACAAGTAAAAAGAAAAGTTGTACAGGAAGAAAAAACACCTTTCGAAACAGAATATGTCAATGTTTCATACATGTTCAATGATGAGCAGGTTATAACAAAGGCTGGTGAATACGGCGTTTCGGAAATTGAAGCAATCGTAACGGAACAAAACGGTATTCAAATAGCAAAAGAAATAGTATCGGAAAAAGTAATAGCAGAACCGGTAACACAATTAGTAACAACAGGAACTCAGGATCCACCGCCTAAAAAAGGTACCGGATACTTTATAAATCCTCTTCCGGGCTCAATTATATCCTCACGATTCGGCTCCAGATCCGGCGGCTTCCACTTAGGTCAGGATATGGCAAAATCATCCGGCTCATCAATAAAAGCTGCTGATGGCGGAACGGTTACATTTGCGGGCTGGTCGGGAAGTTACGGATATATGATAGATATTGATCATGGCGGCGGTTATACGACAAGATATGCACACTGCAGCGAGCTTTACGTATCTGCCGGTGAAAAAGTATATCAGGGTAAAATAATTGCTGCGGTAGGTTCTACCGGAGTATCATCGGGACCTCACTTACACTTTGAAGTAAGAAAATACGGATCGGTTGTAAACCCGGCATCATACATAGGAGTTCAGTACAGAGAGTAAACTATCCCTGACGGGTACGATAAATATTAGCCGATGAATTCATCGGCTTTTATTATTTTTTCTCCAATATACCGAATTCCGCATGGTGACAATATATGGTTTTATTTGATGAAAATATCGCTTGCATTTTTTAAGTTTTCGTTATACTATGAAACAGTATTATGCTGTTTGCCGCAGCACCTAAAAAATTATAAAGGGCGGACTAATGTTATATTTAGATAATAGATTCATGGAAGTAGCACTTCCAATCATTGAGCATGAAGAATATCAGCAAATGAGATACATCAAGCACCATGATGAAAGTGTGTTTGAGCATTCCGTAAAAGTTGCTTTTTATGCTTATCAAATAGCATATAAACACAATTTAGACTGGGAATCGACAATAAGGGGGGCATTGCTCCACGACTTTTTTCTATACAAGTTTAAAAAGAGTTTTAGTATAAGAATAATAACAGATTCAATAAAACATGCAATAATTCATCCTCTCATAGCTTTTGATAATGCAGCTAAATATTTTAACTTAAATAAAAAGGAAGAAAATATTATTAAGGGGCACATGTTTCCTTTTGGTGTCCCAAAATCAAAGGAAGCATGGATAGTAAGCTTTGTGGACAAGTATATTGCAGTATTTGAATATTCATCAAACTTTAAGAAAATGATGCAGAGACAACCTGCATATCATGCTGAATAAGATATCGTTCTGAGAGCTTGCTAAGAAGAATCTCATTGATTCGTTAAGAGTACGCTCTCTTTTTTTGTTGTTTTATAATTTATACTGTTTAATTTCTTCATAATTGGGTAATATTTAAATATATATTAATAAATAACTTGAAAGGGGCTGACTAAATGAAAATATCCATCTATAGCAAGAATATGCAACTAACCGATGCATTGCGAGAGGCGGCAATTAAAAAGTTCAGGAGGCTGGATAAGTTTTTCCAACAAGACATTGAAGCTAAGGTTGTATTGAGTATCGAGAAGAAAATACATAAGGTAGAGGTTACTATTCCTTTCAATGGCAGAATCGTACGTGTTGAAGAATATTCCGACGACATGTACAATGCTTTAGATGAGGCAGTTGAATCATTAGAACAGCAAATAAGAAAGTTTAAAACTAAGCTGCAAAATAAAAGACATGCATATGAATCAATAAAATTTGAAAATATAGAGCCCTTAGATGATGAAGAAGAAGATGAATTTAAGGTCGTAAAGACAAAACGCTTTGCAATAAAGCCCATGAATATAGAAGAAGCAATACTTCAAATGGATTTACTAAAACACAATTTTTTTGTTTTCTTAAATGCGGATACAGAGGAAGTAAATGTGGTATATAAAAGAAAAGATGAAAATTACGGTTTAATTGAACCGGAATTATAGCAAACTTACCTCCGAATTATAAAATAATTAAAGTAAAAAAGACGCTGTCATGCGTCTTTTTGCTTTGGAGATATATTCACTTACTATCCCCGAGCCAGAATTTTTCCGAATACCCAATAACCTTAAAGAAGCACCAATATATTTTACATGAAATACGTTTGCATGTTTGTCGAATATTGTATAATTTAGAATTTTATTTTGCCTTATAATTATACTTCCCAAAAAATTTCAAATAATTTATAAGTTGTCCACAGCCGTTGATTGATTGTGTAATTTACGATGAAATAATATGTTGAAATTTCAACGAAAAATATTTTCAAATTATTACAAAAAAACTCTTGACAAAAACTACGCTTAGAGTCCTCTAATTTAAGAGTTGTTAACAATTTAATCCACAGCTGTGGATAAGTTGAAAACATGCAGAACATATCTTCTTTTTTCTGTACATTGTTAAATTTATTTAATCGGTTTTAATATAGTTTTAATTTGTTGAACAATAACTATCAAACTGTAAAAATTATAAAATTTTAATTTACTATTTTTGTGAATATTTAGTAGCATAGTTTTTTTGTAATTTTATAATCAAGATAATTTTTATACACAATTTCTTAATTGTTGTACATACAATTCTGAAAGAACAAAAACCTCCATAAAGAATATAATGTCCCTAAGGATGTGATATTATGGATATAAGTTTAGACACAATTATGCAAATTGCAGTGCCTCTTTTAACTATAATCCTTGGAGCATTGTCAGCTTATTTCAGAGCTCATGATAAACTGAGAGACATCTCTCTAAAATATATAGTTGAAGCAGAAGAATTATATAAGGATTATACAAAAGCCGGAGGAAAAAAATTCTCCTGGGTTGTTGAAGCCTTATACGATTTTATTCCTGCTCCGTTAAGAATATTTGTAACAAGAAAATGTATTGAGAAAATTGTCCAAAGTTCCTTTGAAGCTATAGAAGAATATGCAAAAATGCAGCTTGATATAGCTATGGAAAAATATCTGAAAAACCTAAATGACGGAAAATCAGGTGATTTCCTTGATTATATAAATAAGGAACCTGGTGGTGAATAAATGATTAAATTAAAGCATTTACCATTAGACAGCATTCATGTAAACAGCCCTTATGGGCAAAGAAGCATGACAGTTAACGGCAAATACTTTTGGTGGCATAATGGATTGGATTTAAAAGCACAGCAAAATACTCCCGTTTATGCGGCAGCAAACGGAAAGGTAATGGCTGCTAAATACGACAACAGCTATGGGTATTATGTTACCTTAGATCACGGTAAATACGGCACCTTGTATGCCCATCTTTCACGTTATAATATTACGGAAGGAAATAGTGTGAGAGCAGGTGATATAATCGGTTATGCAGGCAACACCGGTGATAGTACAGGCACTCACCTGCATTTTGAAATCAGATTAGGAAGCTATGAAAAATTTTGGGAGCGGGCACACTGCGACAAAAGTGTTTTTATGAACACAATCGATCCAATGCTTTTTATAGAAAACCTACTTGAAAAACAAAGTGAATTTACTGTGGATGAGGCCGTCAATATTGTTCAGGATGCCGCCGGATTAGAAGACAGGACCATGCATTATATTACAGAGGATTATAAATTCGGTCATGACTTAGTAAAGAAATTGGCAAAAGCATTAGTATAAATCTCAGTTACCATTGCTATGCATTTAAAACTGCGAATTTCATCTATAAAACCCGTCAAAGACGGGTTTTATCTTTTTCTTGCAATTTTCAAATAATATATACAATTAAAAAAAGCTATAGCTTCGTCACCCCCGGTATATGCCTAAAATCTAATTAAGTTGAAATTATCAAACAATTTCAAACTTGTCCAAATTTACAATATTTTGATACATTAGACATCCATCAAATGTTACTTTAATAAGTACATAATTTGTAATTGCATCACTTTTAGGTGTAAATGTAATTATATTAGTATTTCCATAGCCAACTTCGCCATGCCCTATACTTCTGCTTAATACTTCTTGGTTTTTCCCAAGCCAATCAACAAAGACTTCAACATAAACATCTTTTCCATTTGCATTATCTTTATTATACCTTCTTTCGCTATCATTTAACTCAATATAAAATGTATCTTCTTCAAATTTGACCTTTTTAATAAATATCCCATTATTAAAAAATACATCCGTATCCGGTTTAAAGCTGATAATGCTCTTATACTTTATATATTTGTTATATGGTGCACTGTTCTTTAATAAATATAATAATGTTTGTTTTTCAGCAATACTTCTGCATACGATACCTCTAATGATATCGGGGATAGGAATTCCTCCTTCGCGCACAACTTCAGTATGTTTATACTGTGTAATATCACTTCCCGGCAAATGAGAACCATTATGAAATTTAGAGATGAATAAGCTTCCGGTCCACTTATAAATTCTCTATCAAGAGAATGACCTGCTAAACCCTTTTCTACAATCTTAACTCCATCCATAGATAACATTTTTTCAGCATCTAAGAAAAAGAAAATTGGAATAGGACAATTGGCATTTAAATCTTGATTCCTTATATGCTCAGGTTTATGCCCCTCATTATGATATTGTGTAGGTGTTTTAGGTCTCATGTAAAGTCTTGCATATTCAGTAACCTTTTTATCTGTAATATTAATAACATTAGGACTCGCATTATCAGATGACATTAGTTTTTCTTTATCAGCTGTATGCCTGCTATAAATATATTCACTTTTTATTATACTTACAGCATTGTAAACATCCGTAAAATGATAAAAGTATAATGGCCACCAACTAACATTCTGTTCTAATTTAGCTCTTTCTTCTTCAATTATTTTTCTATAGCTTTTCATATCCATACCTCTTATATATTAGTATATTGATATCCATTGCTTTCTTGAATAAAATCAGTACCATTTTTTGATATTATAATAGGCTGTACATAATCTAACCTATTAAAAATATCTAACATTAAAGCTCCATATTTAGCAAACCGAATGGGCAACTTATCTGTTTGAATTACCCCTACATCACGTACAAATTCCCAAAAGTCGCACAAATCTTCCTCAAGTATTAATATCTCATCTCCATTAACTAAATGAATTCCATCATCTTGCCAAGAAATATGTTTTAATTCATTGTTATTTAGCAGTAAGCAATCATTGTTTATTATGACTTTTTGCAAATCCTCTTTTAGCTTAGTAAATCCAACTAATTCAGGGTTGCTTCTCAACCATTTTTCAATTAATGTAGGCTGTTCATATTCGGGTATTGTCTCAACATATTTATCCACATATATATACACATGGATTGGAAGACTTTTTAAATATTTTTCCATTATCGGTCTTACAATATTCCAATCTAAGCCACCATTCCCGCAACCTAATCTCGGAAATGCAATGGACTCAATCCCTAACATTTCATATGATTGAACAAATTTATCCAATCCTTTCTCAATATATTCAATTTTTGAAGGTAATCGCCAATGTTTTTTCGTCGGAAAAAGCAAAACCCATTTTTCATTGTCCTTCCATAAAACAAGTTTACCAACATCTAAATTTTTACTATCACATTCCTTTTGATAAACTCTAAACATTTCAGGATATCTGTTTTTAAAGTCAAGAGCTATACCTTTTCCCATTACACCTACTGTATTAACCGTATTCACCAAGACTTGAGCAGGACTATTTAATAAATCACCTTTAATATATGTCAACATAATTTCACTTCCTTTATATATATAAGCTTTATTTAAAAATAACGAATTGTAAATTTCTATTAACAACAGCTTACCATATTTTTATATTTTTATCAATATTTTTATTCAAACATTTGTTCTCATTCATGTCTTAACTAACCTTCTTATTAACACATTTTTGCCATTCAATCCATCATAAAATAAAAATGTCCCTGCTGCGAAGGCTATTGCATTTATGACTATACATTCACTAAAACACCGATTCCGGGTCAAGGAATCACAACCAATCTCTAATGCTGCAGCTTAACCATCATAATTGCTTTTAATTTTTGCATGTCATAATAAAACTTTACCATCAACCCGGCGGTTGTTTTCTGAGCCATTACTAAAATAACGGAAGTTATTTTATAAAATCGAATGTGCTCATTTTCAATATGTGAAAACTTTTCGTGGGTTTTTATTGCTTCTCTGCTGTTAAGCTCAATATATTGTTCTATGGAATTTAAATAAATTCCCCCTTTAAACGCCCTAAATCTATGAAAACGCCTGTGCATTCTTATTATCCAATTTTCAAAGCTTCGGTGATTATGCAAAAGTTCTACATTTGCATGCTGAGGAATTGTCACATCCTGAACCAAGTGACAGGAAGCACCCAAATAAAACATTGCTTCTTTTATGTTGCCTAATACAAACTCGTTTAACGCCCTGTTATAATATGATTCACACTCATTCTTGGCATTGCTGTTGCCATATAGGCCTCTTTTAGTCTTTGGACTGTAAAAATGATTGCTGCTCTTTAAGTCCTGATCCGCCCATACAACCCCATCATTTATATTGTCAATATATTCAGCCATAAGATTATATACTTCATCATAACCGTCATTTTTTATAATATAAAGAGACTGATTATTAATAGCCTGATGAACTATGCACTCCGTCTTTATTACCCTTTTCTTCAGCGGATTAACTGTCTTTAATATATTTTTGTATACAAATGAATAAGCTCCCTCAAATGTCAGCATAATAACCCTCTTAAATTATATTTAAGCTTATCTTCTGCACATTTAAGGCTATTATGCAAAAATACTTTTTTACCCTTGTAATTTACAAATAACATGTATACAATTAAATAAAAAACAAAGGAAAAATAAATGCCGAAAAATTATGAATACATAGTGAGCGCCTGCCTATGCGGAGAAAAAGCCCGCTACGACGGCAAAGCGAATACTGTAGAAAAAGTAAAGCAGCTGATAAACGAAGGAAGGGCTATTATGATATGCCCAGAAATAGAGGGAGGTCTGTCGGTACCGAGACAGCCCTGCGAAATTCAAAATAATAAGGTAATAAACAACTCCGGTGAAGACAAAACATCCGAATTTAGAAAAGGTGCGGATAAAGCCCTTCAGCTATGTAAAAAATACAACATAAAAAAGGCCATCTTAAAAGAAAAAAGCCCCTCATGCGGGAGCAAATGCATTTATGACGGAACCTTCACAAAAACATTAATTACGGGACAGGGAATAACCGCAAAACTTCTGATGGAAAACGGAATAGAAGTAATCAGTGATGAGGACTTTGTTTAATTTATTTCTATTATTTTTCTCTTTAAATCCTCAGTCAATCTTTCATCATTTAGCATATAATCTTTAGTACTTAAATCAGTCTCTATAGCTTGCCTTGCATATTTTATGGCATTTCTATTTTCACCAATTGAATCATATAAAGCAACTAAATCACACATTGCATTTATATTGGAAGGATTTGCCCTTAACTCTTCTTCAAAGTACCGCTCAGCTTTTTCATAATCTTTCTTATCGTACCAATATACATATCCCAAGGTTATTCTTGCATTATATGTGTCAGGGTACAATTGTATAATATCATTCAGCAAACTTATTTTTTGGTCTGCATCCTTTATTCCGTAAACAGCACCCATCTTCTGACTTGCTTCATTAATTGCACATATTTTTTCATCGAACCTTTTTATTTCTTTATATAACCTCTCATTAACTGTATTTTCAATTGTATTAGGCAACTCCTTTATTGTATACCAGCCATAAATAACAAAAAATACCCCTGCCAATGTACTTACAGATGAAATTACAGTAAGCAGATAGTTGCTGTCAAAACTATTTATACTTATATCGGTTCCCATTGAATTATTTAAATATTCAGCTATAAATGGAGAGAATACGCCTACTAATAATATAACGACAAGTATGACTAACATACCGTATATAACATTATTGCTTTTCATGTAATAACTCCCCTTCAATTTTTATTAAATTATAGCATTAAATATTCAAATATGCAACATAAAAATCGCCCATAGTCTCAAATTTGGCGCAATATTAACATCATATCCCCTAATCCATATTGGTGTAGTAACAAAAATATAATTAATACATAGTATAATATAGTTTGTACATTAGATGATATTCCTCTTATAAAAAAGAACTTTTTAAACTCTTAGAAATTTCTCAAGGTAAACATCTTTTTACGTAAAATTCATTGCATAGTAAAATTAATGTTGTATTTAACAGTCAAAAAATTGAAAGTTATTAATCAAGATATGCATACTTATACAATTAGTATAAATATCAAATTCATCTAACCGACACTTTTCATACGTATGAGGCAAAATTTTAAGATTACTCGATAAAGTTATAAGCTTTTTAATTGAAAATGCAATATTTTATATTATGATAGCATCTTGCATATTTATACTTATATATGTGTGATTAATTTCATTTGTAACAAGACATCCCGGCTCCATTAGTCAATTAAGAGTCGGCAATGTATTTTCGGCATATCTACGAATAACTTTAACATCTCCCACATAGTATCCGCCAAGATATGTTTGAAGTGCATGCCACTCCGGGAAATCAAATAACGTTGTAGAACCTGATGATATGTAATCGTCACATTTTTCCTTAACGTCCGCTATTAATTGTTTATGATCA
>DAIMMU010000055.1:0-14715 GCA_036720515.1 Sedimentibacter sp. | reverse complement strand
CTGCCTTCAGTCCATATCTGCCCTTTGTCGATAAAATCATGTCTGTTCTCCTTTCGTTCAATCCCCACTGTTTAAGTAGGGTATAATTCATTATAAAATACCCCAGTAAGTTTGTCAACATTATTTCAAAAAAACATTTTGGGGACGGAACTTTGGTGGTGTGTTTTACCACTCAAGGATCCGTCCCCAAAATGTCCCAAAATGTCAGGGTAATAATTTATATACATAGGAGCCGTTTCGCTCCATAGCACTGTAAACATTGCTTATCGGAAACCTGCCCCTGCATTCGTTTAGAATTATGTCTAAGGTTTTACGGTCATTTGTTTTGATGCATATATCACATTCATTTTTTATACTAAAGGGTGTTTGTATCAATTTAATATTTTTGTATCCATATCCCTGAAGCTTGCTGAATGCGGCAACAGCATAATTTCCATGCTGAAAGGTAATTATATATACTTCCATAGTAACCTCCTATACAGAGACATTTCTTCTTGACCCGATCCATGGCTTACCAGTCATAAGGTGTGCCCCTCTTCAAGTACAGGGACATTCCTTCATGGTCTTACCCCACGGCTTACATTCCATGAAGGTGTGCCCCTCTTCAAGTACAGGGACATTCCTTCATGGTCTTACCCCACGGCTTACATTCCATGAAGGTGTGTCCCTCTTCCTTTAATATCTCTTACTATATTATTAATATTAGCAAAGAAGGTTACATGAGTACTATTTAGTTTATTTGTATTTCTTTTGCTTCCTCGGGTTTAAAATCATTTCTCAAATCATAAATATTATGGGATGTAAAATCTCTCAATTGTCTGTCTCCCAATGAATAACATCTCATAAATCTTTTAGCGTTAACTACGGTCCAATGCTCGGCATCCCACGTGAGATATCCGTCTTCATCGGTTTTCTTTTCATGCAGTATTAAATCAATCTGTCTGTTGCCATCTGCCATTAAATCAATTAAATCCTGTGTCGTAACATCTAATTCCTTCTTGTTGATTAAGTCGTATGCTTTCATTTCACTCACCCATCTAATTTAAATATTTGTGCTCCTCGTCATTATCATAAATGCTTAATTCATCCTTTAAAAATTCCAAATTCGATTCATAATCCTCTTCGGAAATTTGATTGTTAAAAAGTAAAACATCTAATTTATTCTTGCGGTCTTCAAATAAAAATATTTCCTTGCAAGGCCAAACTATATTTTTTTTGTTTTCGACATTTGATTTTAAAACAGAAATATTTATTTCATTTTCCTGCAAATCAACTATTGTACCCATCAAATAAAATTTATTTATGTTAATCAGGTTGCTTTCAAATAAGCTTCTTATTTTTTTAATAAACAAATAATGATCCCTTTTTATTTCATAGGGTACATCTTCATTTAACATATCTTCTTCTAAATCCGTGTTGTAAAATTCGACGTGAATGTCGTACGCTAAATCTTTATCTAATTTATTAAAATCTATTTTACTATTTATAATATTTTCAATATTTGGGTCGGTAATTTTACCAAACAGTTTGTACATGTTGTGCCCCCTTACTGTCTCAAATATTCCAAGAATTTTTTAATTTTGCTTTCATAGCCTGATTCTTTAGGCTCGTAAAATTTTGTTTTTATGTCAGGCATATACTGCTGCTTAACATAAAACTTGTCATAGTCATGGGGATATTTATAGTTTGTTCCCCTGTTAAGGCTTTCTGCGCCCTTATAATGCTTATCCTTTAAATGTAAAGGCACTTCATGGGATTCACTTTCAACAGCCTTCATTGCCCTATCAATTGCCATTATGCATGCATTGCTTTTAGGTGCACACGCAACATAAATCGCAGCCTGAGCAAGAGTTATCCGTCCTTCGGGAAAGCCGATTATTTCAACTGCCTTAAATGCATTGACCGCAACCTCCAAGGCTCTCGGATCCGCATTGCCCACATCTTCGGAAGCGCAGATAATAATTCTTCTTGCTATAAATTTCGGGTCTTCTCCTGCCTTTATCATTTTTGCAAGCCAATAAACCGCAGCATCAGGGTCTGTTCCCCTCATGCTTTTTATAAAAGCGGATATCGTGTCATAATGGTTGTCTCCGGTTTTATCATAATTTAGCTTCTTTCTTTGAATGCATTCGGATGCCACATCTATATTGATTTTTATTATTCCGTCAATTTCATCGGTTGTTTCCGCACCAAGCTCCAAAGCATTAAGAGCGCTTCTGATATCCCCGTTTGAATATTGTGCAATATGATTTAAAGCATCTTCATCAATTTCTACTTTCCTGCCGCCATATCCTCTTTTGTCTGTCAATGATTTTCTGATAACACTCTTAATATCCTCAATGTCGATATTTTTAAATTCAAATACCAAGGAGCGTGAAATCAATGCGGAATTAACTTCAAAATACGGGTTTTCAGTAGTTGCACCGATCAATACTATTGTACCATTTTCCACATAAGGAAGCAAGGCATCCTGTTGAGCTTTATTGAAACGATGAATTTCATCAATAAAAAGAATTGTTCTTTTATTGTAAATCGAAAGCTCATCAACCGCATAACTTACTTTTTCCTTTATATCCTTTATACCGCTTGTAACGGCATTAAGGGTGGTAAAGTTGTTGTTTGTTGTATTTGCAATAATTTTAGCTAAGGTTGTCTTACCTGTTCCCGGAGGTCCGTAAAAAATTGCAGATGTGAGCTTATCAGATTCAATAGCTCTGTTTAAAATTTTGCCCTTGCCCACTATGTGCTTTTGCCCCACAAATTCGTCTAAATTTATCGGTCTCATACGCTCTGCAAGAGGACCTTCTTTTTTTACGGAATTCTCATATTGCATTTCAAAAATATTCATATTATCTTATTCGGGGACATTCCTCTTTCCACAAAGACTAAGTACGGGGACATTCCTCTTTCCACAAAGACTATCCCTATAGTAGAGGTGTGTCGCCCTTCCTTTTAGTAGTAGAGGTGTGTCGCCCTTCCTTTTAGTAGTAGAGGTATGTCGCCCTTCCTTTAAAGTTTCTTTCCTACCGTAAATTTTAATACATTTTTTTGCATTTCTTTTTTATCGTAAGCCTTTAAAAGATAAAACGAAATTACTAATGAAAACAATGAAGCGACTGCGGAAATTATATCCTTGTTGGGACCCTTTAATAACATCTGAACAATAATAACAGTAATTATCATCAATAATAAGGGCAGTCCGTAAAGAACTAAAATATGCTTCAGCATTACTTCATTCTCTGCTCTTATTTCTACATAATCTCCAACATTGATATCTTCATTTACATCAATATCTGTTTCCACAATAACACTGTTAACCTTGCAGGCTGAGCTGCAGCTTTTGCAGCTGTCACCGCAGGCAGAAACCCGTTTAACGGAAATAACAGCCTTGTTTCCATCTATTTTTTCTATCCTTCCTACATTATCCATCAATCTCTTCCTTTCTGACGTTTTGCCGGTTCACCATGCTTATTCGTTGAGCATGATTTTCAGCTCGTTCAGCTGCTTTGTGTCTACCTGACTCGGAGCTTCAGTCATAAGGCATGATGCACTCTGTGTTTTCGGAAATGCAATTACATCCTTTATACTGTCACTGCCTGTCAAAAGCATCATAAAGCGGTCTAATCCAAATGCAATTCCTCCGTGAGGCGGAACGCCGTACTTAAATGCTTCCAATAAATAACCGAATTTTTCATGAGCTTCTTCATCTGTGAAGCCTAATGCCCTGAACATTCTGTTTTGCAGTTCCCTGTTTGTGATACGTATGCTTCCGCCTCCTATTTCATCCCCGTTTATTACGATGTCATATGCTTTTGCCCTTACTTCACCGGGATTAGATTCTAACTTATCCACATCCTCATCGACAGGCGATGTAAATGGATGGTGCTTTGCAACATATCTGTCCTCTTCCTCACTGTATTCAAACAGTGGAAATTCAGTAATCCATACTAATTCAAATTTGTCCTTGTCTATTAAATTTCTTTCTCTGGCTATTTCGATTCTTAAGGCGCTGAGTGCTGTATTTACGGCAGATTCGTTGTCCGCAACTATAAATACTATATCTTTTTCCTTTATTTCCAGCAAAGACATTAATTCATTTATTTCACCCTCGCTTAAAAATTTTGCGATAGGTGAATCAAATGTATTGTTTTCATATTTAAACCAGGCTAATCCTTTTGCCCCGTGAGTTTTCACAAACTTTTCAAGCTTGGAAATACCCTTCTTGGAGTAATCCTCTGACGCACCGTCTATTTTAACACATTTAATAAGTCCGCCGTTGTCATAGGTAGTTTTAAATGCATTAAATCCGGAGTTTTTAAATATTCCGGTAATGTTTTTCAGCTCATATCCAAAACGAAGGTCCGGTTTGTCGCAGCCGTATTTGTCCATAGCTTCATTATACGACATACGTCTTAACGGAAGCTTAATATCAATATTTTTTACTTCCTTGAATATTTTTTGAATAAGTCTTTCATTTATTGACATTACGTCTTCTGCATCAACAAAAGACATTTCAATATCAACCTGAGTAAATTCAGGCTGGCGGTTAGCTCTTAAATCCTCATCCCTGAAGCATCTCACTATCTGGAAATATCTGTTCATTCCGGAAACCATCAAAAGCTGCTTGTAAAGCTGAGGTGACTGAGGCAGCGCATAAAAGTTTCCGGGAGAAACCCTGCTGGGCACTAAATAGTCCCTTGCTCCTTCAGGTGTGGGTTTTGCCAAAAATGGAGTTTCTATTTCATTGAATCCATTCTCATATAAAAAGTCTCTTATAACCTTTGAGGTCTTGCTTCTCAATAAAAGATTATTCTGCATAAATGGCTTTCTAAGGTCAAGATATCTGTACTTTAAGCGCATTTGCTCGGAAACATCATCATTGTCCTTTATATAAATAGGAGGAGTATCTGCAGTGTCTAAAATTTTAAGCTCCTGTGCATATACCTCTATATCGCCTGTAGCCATCTCGGAGTTTTTAGATTGCCTTTCGTAAACTGTTCCTCTTATTGCAATTACAAATTCACTTCTTAATGCTTCGGCTTTTTCAAATGCTTCCTTATTTACATCCGTATCAAAAACAATTTGTATTAAGCCTGTAACGTCTCTTAAATCAGCAAAAATAAGCCCGCCTAAGCTTCTTCTTTTTTGTACCCATCCCATAAGCACGACTTCCTTGCCTATGTCAGACTTGTTCAACTCTCCGCACATGTTTGTTCTTCTAAGTGTTCCCATTGTTTCCATAGCATCCTCCATTTATTAATAGGCTCCGTAGCCAATTTGCATATAAAAATAAATAACCCGTCCCCTATACCTTAGGGACGAGTATAACCCGCGTTGCCACCCTATTTGGACTTAAAAGTCCCTCTCAATTAAAATTTGCTCCATTGAGGTGTCTTCATCATTAGTTGATAACAGGCTCCCATCGTCCCTGTCTTGCTTGGATCATTGCTTTATGACTACTCTTCCCCCGCAATATATACAACTAAATTACCACACCCTTTTTATTTTGTCAACAGCAAATTTGGGTATTTACCTCTGCGAAAAATGTTTTTAATACATTTTATCAATACGCCGTCAAATCATCCAAGGTTTTAAATGTATAACCCAATTCCCTCCATTTAGTTAAAAGCTCATCCAATATCAGTTCATTTGTATCCGAGGTGCTGTGAAGCAATACTACCGCCCCCGGATGTATACGCGGAATAAGCTTGCTGAAAGCATGCTCTTTTGAAGGTTGTTTGTCTTTGTACCAGTCAACATATGCAAGGCTCCAGAAAATAGTTTTGTAGCCTAATTCATCTGCCATCTTTAAATTATTCTCATTGAATTTTCCCTGTGGAGGTCTGTAATATTTGGGCATTTCTTCACCTGTTATTTCCTTAAATAATTCCTCTAAAGAAATTAACTCCTTGCTAAAGGATTCTTTGTCTGAAATTAATGACATATCAGGATGGTGATATGTGTGATTTCCGACGATATGTCCTTCTTGAACCATTCTCTTTACAAGCTCCGGCTCTTTTTCCAAATAATTTCCCACTAAAAAAAATGCTGCCTTTACATCGTGATTTTTTAAAGTGTCAAGTATATTATGAGTATTTCCGTTTTCAAATCCCGCGTCAAATGTCAGGTAAATGTTCTTGCTGTCCGGTTCTCCCACATAGTAGGCATTGTATTTCTTTAAAAATTCTTTCCCCGCATTACCTTCGGGTGCGGTTCCTTCCTTGTTGAACTTAAGCCCCCAATTTGATATTGTTGTTGAAACCGTCACCGTTAAATTTGAAAAAATATTATGAACCACAAAAATCGTCAATAGCAATACAACCGATATTAATAAAATAAATGTATTCTTTTTCATATATAAAAACATATTCTCACCCCTTATATTTATATAAGCAAGACAGTATAAGTATGTCTTAAAATATATAAAATTCCAAAAAACATTTTTTGACAAAAGGAGGTAAATCAACTATAATGGAGCTTATATTACAAAATTTTTGGAGGACTTATGCTGGAACAAATAATTCATATTGCCGTGCCTAATATAGCGCATATCTTGGAAATTGCAGGTGTATTTATAATACTTTACTCAGCTGTAAGAGCATTCTTCAAATATGCTTTAAAAGGTTTCAATTTTGGGGATGAAATAATAAAAATCGAATTTTCACAGTCTTTGGCAATGGCATTAGAATTCAAATTGGGAGCGGAAATACTTAAAACATTAATTATAAGAACAATTGATGAATTAATAATTCTTGCATCCATCGTAGTGCTGAGAGCCGCCTTAACCCTAATAATTCATTGGGAAATAGCATCAGATTCTAAACGCTGCAATAACTTGTCAGAAATAAAAGAAACAGAAAACCGGGAATAAAAAATGTGTTGCACTGATATCGGTGTAACGCATTTTTTATTTCTATGGATTCATTACTTCAAATAATTTCATATCCTATTCCTCGGCTTCCAATGATTGAATATTTTTTATAAATTCTGGATATAATCAAATAAGTTACCACAAGAAATTTATTATAAAAAAATAAAAAATATTTCTTGATGTTTATATTTTATGGCAGTATAATGATTCTCGTTATTCTATTTCAGATAAGGGGTGATTTATTGAAAGATGTTTTAAATCAAATAATTCTAATTGATAAAAATGCGTTTGAAAACCAAGAAAAAAACGAAAATGAATTGTTTAGAATAAAACAGACCTACGAGGAAACTATCAACATTTACAAGAAAGAAAAGCTGAATAATGCTAAACAAAATGCTGAAGCCATAGCTAAAAAAATAGATTCGGCATTAAAAAGCGAAGAGGAAAAACAAAAAATAACAATCGGCAAAATTTCTGAAGAAATTGATAAGCAGTATAAAAATTCAGAAAAAATGCTTATCGAAAAACTGTTTTCCGAATTATTTGCATTGGAGGGGTAGTATGAGCAGCCCTTACGACACATATTATGCGGTAAAAACGAAGCTTACGGCTAAAAAAGGGCGTATTTTTAAAAAACTTGAATGGGAAAAATTCTTGGATTTTACTTCGGTTGAGCAACTGATTGATTATCTAAAAAAAAGTGAAACCTTTCAGGATATTTTAAAGGATGTAAAAAATGATATCCATAGAGACAACTTGGAAACCATTTTAGGAAAATATAAAACTTTAGAAATCGAAGACCTGCTTCATTATTATTCGGGAGCATATAAAGAGTTTGTAAAATCTTTCTTGATAGAAGCAGACTTAACCGATATTAGCTTAATACTTAGAAAAATCGCAAGGAGCGAAGATTTAAAAGACATAGAAGAAAGATTTATTCATTCTCAAAAATTTACGAAAATACCATATGATAAACTATTATCATCTAAAAATGCAAATGAATTTATTGAGAATTTAAAAGGAACTCCTTATTACAACGATTTAAGAGGTCTGACAAATGACGATGCCATAAAACGCGAATTTCATATTGAAATGAAATTGTACGTAACTTATTATAAAGCACAATTTGAAAGAGCTGATAAGCTTTATAAGGATGACAGGGAAACGGTTAAAAATATTATTGGTACTAAAATAGATATTTTAAATGTTCTGTGGATTTACCGCGCCAAAAATTATTATCATATTACACCGGCAGAAATGTTAAACTACAGCTTGGAAAACGGCAAAGAGCTAAAATTTGATAATCTGAAAAAACTCTGTTTTGCGGAAAAAGGCAAAGAGTTTGATGAAATTGTAGAAGCAGCCTTGGGTGATAAGTTCAAAAACTACTTGAACAATAAAGATATTAGTTTAGCCATGAATTATTTTATGCATAGCTATCTGAATAAGAACGTCTTTGAAAATATGGGTTTAACATTATCATATATTTATATGTTGGATATTATAATAAATAACCTTACTACAATTACGGAGGGAATAAAATATCATCTTCCAAAGGACAATCTTAAGAATTATTTAGTATATAGAGTATGAAGGAGAAGTATATGGCTATAGAAAAAATGGCTCTTTTAAAAATTGTTGGTTCATTGCAGGAAATGGAGCCAATAATAAAGGAACTGATATTGTATGAAAATGTAAGTATAGATACAGAATCAGACCGTTACGGCAATAATTATCTAATTCATCAATACGAAACAGAAATTGTAGGTTCAACCGAATGCCGTATATTAGATTATGATGAATTGGAACAAGAATGTAAAGAAGCTCTCTTGACGGTTGAAGATATATCCAAGGATTTAGGCATTCGATTAAATTTAGATAAAGATTTAATAAAAAACAACCCCATTGGTTATGAAGAAGCTGTTGGAATATTAAATCGGTATAAATCCACTAACGGAAAAATAGTGGACGAAATTAAAAAGAAAAAAGAAATAATCAAAGAATTGCAATACTATAAAGAAAAGGTGGACAGTATTTTTGACAATACTGTGGAGTTTGATAAAATAGCGGATTTGAATTTCTTTGATTATGAAATTGGTATATTGTCAAATGAAAACAGGATAAGGCTAAAGAAAAGTTATGAAAATTTAACCGCTGTAGTAATCAGGATAGGTATAATTAAATCAACGGTTGAAAATTTATATCTGATTATCTATCCTAAACAATATAAAGAAGAAACGACTAACTTCTTAAAATCCTTAAGCTGGAGACAGTTTCTTCTTCCGGAAAAATATACGGGATCACCGGCTCAAATATCGGAACAAATCAATAGTGAAATAGTAATGCTTGAAGATGAAATAAAAGAATTATCGGGTTTATTAAACGATAAATATCAGCAGGCTGATGATTTAATGAACAAAATTTACAACAACTTGAAATTGGAAGAAAAAATATTTGAAATTGCTGAAACAGCAGACTTCGGCGACAATATTTTCCTGTTGGATGTTTGGGTAAAGGAATCGGATATTGATAATTTAAAAAGTATTATAACTAAAATATCAAATAACATTATTGTTACTGAAGAAAAGTCTTATGCCGAGGCAAAGCCTCCTACAATATTAAAAAACAATTGGTTGTTCAGACCATTTGAATTAATTGTAAAAATGTACGGGCTGCCCTCATATAATGAACTTGACCCGACGCCGTTTATGGCTTTAACCTATTGCCTGGCATTCGGAATAATGTTCGGTGATATCGGGCAAGGATTTATTTATTTTATGGTTGGGTTGTTATTAAGCAAGAAGTTGGATTTAGCGGGACAATTATTAATGCGTTTGGGATTCAGCTCCATGATATTCGGTTTAGTGTACGGAAGCTTATTCGGACTTGAAAAACATCAATTGCAATGGCTGCCAAGCTTATTTGAAGGAGGCCCATTAGATGCCGGCAACATACCAAAAATTTTGGTTATAGGGATAGCATATGGCATTATAGCATTATCCGGCTCATTTATATATAGCATTATCAATTCATTGAAAAATGGCGATAAAGAAGAAGGATTGTTCGGAAAGAACGGAGTATTTGGATATTTATTTTTCTTAAGTTTTATTTTCACCATTCTGACAATAATAGGATTGATAAAAATACCTTTATCGGTACCGCTTTTATTGTTAATCATTTTCTTGACGGTTATTGTATTGAAGGAACCATTGGCAAATGCTATGGATAAAAAAGCATTATTCCCCCATGGCGCGGGAGCTTATTTTACCGAAAGCATATTTGAATCAATTGAAACAATATTGAGTACCTTAAGTAATACGGTATCATTTGTGCGTGTAGGAGCATTCGCATTAAACCATGCGGGTTTGTTTTTAGCATTTATGGTTATATCAGAATTAATGGATAATGTATTATTAAAAATTTTAATATTGGCATTAGGTAATATATTAATATTGGTATTAGAAGGTTTAATAGTATTTATACAAGGTCTTCGTCTTCAATTTTATGAAATGTTCAACAGATATTTCATAGGCGAAGGAATAGAATTTAAATCAGTAAAATTAAATTAAAAAAATATAAAGAAGAAGGGAAAAAATATGCAAATTTTATTAATAATATCAGCAGCATTAGTATCGACAGGAACAATTATTTATGGAGTAAAAGCAATGAAAAACGGGAAAAAAGGCAGTATAAAAAAAGCAGTTATGACTACGGTGTCGGCTTTTGGTTTAATTATGTTAGGTTCAATAATTTCAACAATGTTCGGCACAAATGCATTTGCAGAAACTATGGCAACTCAAGCAGCAGCAGATACAGCAACTGCTTCAGGATTCAGCGAAGGTTTAAAATATTTTTCTGCCGCATTCAGTACGGCTATCGCAACATTGGCAACAGCTAAGGCAGTTTCTTCGGTTGGTTCATCAGCAGTCGGAGCAGTATCGGAAGATCCTTCATTGCTTGGTAAAACCTTAATATTCGTAGGTATGGCGGAAGGTATTGCTATTTACGGTATGATTATTTCCATATTAATTTTGTTTGCTTAATGAAAAGAGTGGCAATATGAAGTCATTCTTAATAAGTGATAACAGAGATACATTTGTAGGTCTTAAATTGGCGGGTATTAACGGTATAATCGTACACGACAGAGAAAGTGCCCTTAATGAAATTAAAAGAGCAGTTCAAAGTAGTGATATAGGTATTTTAATATTGACTGAAAAAATAGTTGATATGATAGGGGATGCGATTATGGAATACAAAACAAAATCCAAAGTTCCCCTCATCATTGAAATTCCCGATAGACACGGTTCTGTCAGAGATACTAATGCTATTGAAGAGTATATAAGAAATTCGATAGGCGTTAAAATATGAGGTAGTTATGGTTACGATAGAACAGAAATTAGTGCTTTTTAGTAAGCTTTTAAATCAATCCATGAATTTGAAATATGAAGAAGAATTAAATAGGTTAGAAAAAGATTTCCAGTTGAAAATTCAAAAGGCTAAAGAAAAAGTAGACAAACAAGCACAGGAAATAGAAGACAGAGCGGCAAAAAAAGCTGAATCAAGATATGCTGAAAGCATTAGCAAATCAAAAATAGCAATTAAAAGAGATATTATGTCTGTTAAGGAAAAATATTTCGATATGTTTATGAATAGCTTTAGAATTAAATTGCAGGATTTTGTTCAGTCAAAAGAATATAAAACTTATTTAAATAAAAATATTTTAAAATTAAACAATGAGCTTAAAAAATATGATAATTTGGATTTGATTATTTGTTTGTCAGCAAATGATTTAAATGAATACGGCGATTTTATTAAGGCGGAACTTTCGAAGCATCATGCGGTTAATTTGAAAACCGTTGACATAACAGGAGGTTTTCTCGCCTTAGTTCCATCGAGGAATATTAAATTTGATTTATCCGTAGATTCAGTATTGGAAGACAATAAAACATTTATTATGCAGACTTTGCTTGAAGCTTTAAAGGCAGGTGAATACAATGATTAATGAAGGTATTATTACGGGAATAAACGGACCTGTCGTGAAAGGATTAAATATGAAATCCTTTAAAGTAAATGAAATGGTTACCGTAGGAAATTCAAAGCTTATAGGTGAAGTTGTTTCAGTGGAAGGAGATATTGCCACGGTACAGGTGTATGAAGAAACGGAAGGATTGAAAGCAGGAGAAAAAATATATTCGACAGGCTCTCCCCTATCCGTAACATTGGGACCGGGTATTGTAGGCAACATTTTTGACGGAATAGAAAGACCTTTGGAAATAATACAAAAAATTTCTAAGGACGAATTTATTCCCGAAGGAATTGGACTTTTGTCCATAGATGACAAAAAATTATGGGAAGTTAATATAATTGTAAAAAAAGGCGATAAATTAAAAGCCGGTGATACTTATGCAACAGTGCAGGAAACCAAAAGTGTACTTCATAAACTGTTGGTTCCTTTCAAAATATCAGGAACAGTTAAGGAAGTAAAAAGCAGCGGTAAATACACAATTAATGATACGGTAGCAGTGCTCGAAAAGGAAAATAAAGAAACAGTTAATTTGACCCTGTGTTACAAATGGCCTATCAGAAAGCCTCGCCCCATTGAAAAGAGGCTTCCCCTATATAAACCTCTAATAACGGGGCAAAGGGTTATTGACAGTTTTAATCCCATTGCCAAAGGCGGTACCGTAGGTCTGCCGGGAGGATTCGGCACCGGTAAGACTGTTACCCAGCACCAGCTTGCTAAATGGTGCGATGCGGATATAATTGTTTATGTGGGATGCGGCGAACGCGGTAATGAAATGACAAATGTTTTGGAAGAATTTCCTGCACTTATTGACCCTCGTACCGGCAGACCATTAATGGAAAGAACCATATTGATTGCAAACACATCAAATATGCCTGTTGCTGCCCGTGAAGCAAGTATTTATACGGGAATTACATTAGCCGAATACTACAGGGACATGGGCTATGATGTTGCTATTATGGCTGATTCAACATCAAGATGGGCGGAAGCTCTTCGTGAAATTTCCGGTCGTCTGGAAGAAATGCCTGCCGAGGAAGGGTATCCGGCTTATTTGGCATCAAGATTAGCGGAATTTTATGAAAGGGCAGGCTGTGTAAAGACTCTTGGCGGCGATGAAGCTACGGTTACAATTATAGGTGCTGTTTCACCCCCGGGCGGTGATTTTTCAGAACCTGTGACACAAAACACAAAAAGATTCGTTTCAACTTTTTTGACTTTGGATAAGAAGTTAGCACATGCAAGACACTTCCCCGCAATAAATTATTTAACGAGCTATTCAGGTTATGTAAGCATTTTAAAAGATTGGTACGAAGAAAATGTAGCACCTGACATGTTGGATTTAAGGCATAAAATGGTTGTTTTATTGCAGGAAGAAGAAAAATTAAATGAAATTGTCCAGCTTGTGGGAGAAGATGTATTGCCTAACGACCAGGCATTAGTGCTTGAAACCGCAAGATTGATTAAAAAAGCTTATTTGCAGCAAAATGCACTTCACTCTGAAGATACTTTTGTTACTTTGGAAAAACAATATAAAATGTTAAAGGTAATTGATGCATTTTATGAAAGTGCGATGAAGTGCGTAAAAATAGGAATTCCTACATCCGAAATAAGAAAACAACAAATTTTGCAGGATATTTACAAAATGAAATTCGATATTCCGAATGATAATATTGAGCTTTTAGATGAGTTAAAAGATAAGGTTGAAGAATCATACAGCATCTTAAGACAAAAATATGAATAGTGAGCGTGGAAATGAAAAAAGAATATTTAAAATTATATGAAATTAACGGACCCCTGATTGTTCTTACCGAAATTGATGATGCTGCATACGGTGAAACGGTTTCAATAAAAGTAGATAATAATGAATTAAGACTCGGAAAGGTAATAAAGCTTGAAGGAGATAAAGTAATCGTACAAGTATTTGAGGGGACATCCGGAATATCTACGGAAAATACCTCCGTAAAATTTTTAGGTGAACCGCTTGCCATTCCTTTATCAAAGAATATTTTGGGAAGGGCATTTAACGGTGTAGGCAATCCTATCGACGGAGGTTTTCAAATAATATCCGCTAAGAAGGAAAACATAAACGGCAGACCTATTAATCCCGTATCCCGCAAATATCCCAAAAACTTTATACAAACAGGCATTTCGGCAATTGACGCATTAATGACATTGATAAGAGGACAAAAGCTGCCTATTTTTTCGGGTAATGGTTTGGATCACAATGAGCTTGCGGCACAAATAGTAAAACAGGCTAAAATAAAAGGCGCCACAAAGGATAATTTTGCCGTTGTGTTTGGTGCAATGGGTGTGAGACACGACGATGCCGATTATTTCAGAAAAAGTTTTGAAGCGTCGGGAGTTTTGGATCATGTTGTAATGTATATCAATAAAGCAGATGATCCAATCATAGAAAGAATATCCGCACCAAGATGTGCTCTTACTGCTGCAGAATATTTGGCATTTGAACAAAATATGCATGTACTTGTCGTTCTTACGGATATGACCAGTTATGCTGAAGCACTCAGAGAAGTTTCTTCGGCTAAGGAGGAGGTTCCTTCCCGCAAGGGCTATCCCGGTTATTTGTACAGCGACTTGTCTACACTGTACGAAAGAGCGGGAATGCTTGAAGGTAAAGAAGGTACGGTAACACTTATCCCGATTTTAACAATGCCTAATGACGATATTACACATCCGGTTCCCGACTTGACAGGATATATTACAGAAGGACAAATTGTTTTAAGCAGGGACTTAAACCAAAAAGGATTATATCCGCCGATTGATATTTTGCCATCTCTTTCACGCTTAATGAAGGATGGTA
>DAIMMU010000054.1:0-15020 GCA_036720515.1 Sedimentibacter sp. | reverse complement strand
TATTCACGCAATGAAGACGATAAAAAGCGATTTGCGGAATTTCAGGAAAAACTGATATTAAACCTTAAAGATAATAATTTCATGTTTAAAAAAGCTCTGTTAAAATTAGATACAGCTATGGAAATTTATCGTACGGTAATGTTCGAGGATTCATTTTATAAGGTTAAAATGGGATCAGGACTTATTTCCCACTATTTATCTATTGCAGTTGCTTGCATGAATGGAACATATTTTAAGCAAACCCTTGAATTAGAAACTTCAGAATTATCACAGATGAAAGAAATACCTGATAATTTCATCACTTATTTTGAAGATATTATCATAGCTAAATCTATTGAAGATTTGAAAAAACTTTGTTATGAAATCATCAGTACAACACGAAAGTTTATTGAAGCACACAGACCGCCAAAAACTGAAAAATTAAAAACTCCTGTTTATAAGGATTTGGCAGCATGGTATGAAGAGTTATCTTTAGTGTGGAGAAGGCTTTACTATTATTGTACTGCGAGTGATTACCGAAAAGCTTTTAATGAAGCTCTCAGTTTACAATATGAACTTAATATTATTAAAGAAGAATTTGGGCTAATGGAAATGGATTTATTAGGAAGCTTTGAGCCGGAAAATTTAATTTTACTTAAGCAAAGAGCGCAAGAATTGGAAATGTATATTATTTCTGAAATTGAAAGCCATGGTGTTTCTATAAATAAATATGATACACTTGAACAATTTTTAGTAAAAAATAGTTAGCGGGGTGCATTTAATGAAATATAGAAATGCATCAGACATTTTACCCGACGAGTTGCTCAAAGAGATACAGAAGTATGCTTCGGGCGAAACTTTGTATATTCCAAGCAATATTGATAGAAAAAGATGGGGGCATGATTCTGGGGCAAGAATTTTCTACAAACAACGAAATGAAGAAATTAGAAATAAATTTTTTAACAAGGTAAGCGTAGAAGAACTTGCAGAAGAATACTGTCTTTCACCGGAAACGATCAGGAAAATTGTATACAAATAATATGAAATACTTAAAAAACAGGGATATGCACATTAGTTCATACCTTGTTCTATTCGCAGGGAAATCACAAAAATAAATGGAGTGATTATATTGATACGAAAATTAGAGCAAAACGAAATAAGGCTTAAAAATGGCGGTTGATAATTAAAAAAACTTTATATACCAAGGGTTTGAGAGCTTTATATTAGAATAAACTAAAGGTGTTATTTCTTAAAAAACTAAGAAATAACACCTTATTTTTTGCTTAAACAATAAGATTGGAAATAAAGTTGAGATAAAAATAGCTATTATGGAACACTTTTTTAGTTTAATTATGGAACACTTTATGTTAAAATATTTGTATGAAATTTGGCCGGGTTTGGAGGAGATTAACATTAGATTAGGTATATTCGAGGTTTGGAAAATAGCCGTACATATAAAACACAAATGGATTTTGGTGGCGATAACAAACTAAATGAGATGTATTAAAATACTAGGAGGAGATATCGTGGAGTATATAAAGGCTATAGAAGATTATAATCCTGTTAATGAACAGGAGGTACAGGATAAAAAAGTTATATTAGACTATATTGAACATTTTGGAAATAATGTTTTACTAAGAGATAATAAAATCGCACATATAACAAGTTCTGGATTTATTATGAATAAAACTCTAGATAAGGTATTGTTAGTACATCATAATATACGAAATGTTTGGTCTTGGACAGGCGGACATGCAGATGGCGATGAAGATTTGTTATATGTTTCAATAAAAGAAGCTGCAGAAGAAACTGGTATTACTAATATTTATCCATTAACCGATAGAATAGCTTCAATTGATATACTTCCAGTATTTGGGCATGTTAGAAAATCTAAATATGTAAATGTGCACCTGCATTTATCCGTTGCTTATATTATACTAGCAGATGAGAATAATGAGGTGCGAATTTGCTCAGATGAAAATAGTGGAGTTGAATGGTTTTCTATTGATAAATTTACAAATGAATATTTTGATAAACGCGATGTTTACTTATATAATAAGTTGATTTCCTTCGCACATAAATCTTTATAAACATAAATAGTTAATAAAGTGGAATTTGGTAGTGGTTTGGGTAATATACTAAAAAACAAAACATATAAAGATGTGTACTTTGATAGCATGGTTTAAACAGGAATTTGTGGGAGGATAAACTTATGTGGATGGTATTAGGAGTTGCTGCAATCATCACAGCAATATTAAATGTTGTTTGGAGTACAAAAAATCAAGATGCAAAGTGGTTTAGATTTATCAGTTTGTCATTGACAGCCTTAACACTGTGCGCATTCTATAGTGTAGATGCAAAATGGGTTTTAAATGAAGATTGGTATGCATTGATGGATGTTGTTCCTACTATGTCAAAAGCGTTATGGGTTCTTACAATAGTATCAATATTGATTAATAGTACTTCTTTATTTAAGAAAAGCGATAGATAAATTTAGACTGATTATGGGAGAAATATTAACATGCAGGACATTGAAGCGATATTTTTGACTTATTCTTTACTTTAATTACACCTAAATATCATTTGCAACAGAATGAAAATGATGTAATAGGATTATCTGTTAAGAAATGGGAGTTATATACAGAAAATGAAAAGATATATAAAAGAAGAGCAATGGGCAATATGAATAGTCCAGAGGAGATTATCAATGAAATTGTTGATATCATGCCATTGACGGTAAATGAAGTACAGAAAAAGAAATTGTTAACCTTTAGAAAAGAAAGAATGAAAAATGCACTTATTAATGTAGAATTTGAAATAGTTGAAACGATTCAAAAATTGTATGATAATGGTATAAAGATGTGTCTAATTAGCAATGCTGATATAATTGATGCAATGTATTGGGCTGAATCGCCTTTATATAATTAAACTTTTGGGACGTGCCTTAAAATGACTTTCAAAATGCATTTTAAGGTCCGTCCCCAAAATTCTATGTTATAACAATCGATTTGTTATCCGATAAATATTTAGGTTGATTTTATCCTATAATAATTATATAATAATAGTGAGGTGATATTTATGATTATTAATACAAATTCTATAGTACCAATGACTGATGCAAATCAAAATTTTTCTAAAGTAGTTCGATTGGTAGAAAAGGAAGGAATGGCTGTTATTATGAAAAATAATAAGCCGAAATATATTGTTGTTGAGTTTAACGAATATGAAGAAATCGGAGCATTAATAGAAGAAAGAAAACGTAAAATTGATAACACTGCCAATAAAATTATTGAGGATAACCTAGAAGCTTTCAAGGTGTTGGCAAAATGATATTTTTAACTGTTGAGGAAATTATTAATTTACACAAAAAGATAATTAAGGCAACGTGAGGTCATGATGGATTACGTGATAGAGGATTACTTGAATCAGCTATATATGGTGCTTTTTCTTCATATGAAAACATTGAACAGTATCCAAGCATAGAGGAAAAAGCGGCAAGATATGCTTTTGGGCTTATAAAAAACCATGCATTCATAGATGGAAATAAGCGTATAGGTATTTTGTCAATGCTCATGATTCTAACCCTTAATGAAAAAAAAATAAATTACACACAACAGGAGCTTATTAATTTAGGATTATCAATTGCCGATGGGACTATGGATTATAATAGTATTTTAAATTGGATTATGCAACATAAAGCTATTTAATAAATTATTTATATTAGGAGTTGTTGACAATGCAAGATAAAAAGATTTACCTAACAGCAATTTTTGATGGTAAGAGATAAGTAGAAAATCCTTATATACAGGGGTTTGAGAGATTTATATTAGAATAAACTGAAGGTGTGATTTCTTAAAAAACTAAGAAATCACACCTTATTTTTTATTGGCAATACAATCCACCTACCTTTCAAAATTTAGACAGAAATTAATTTTATTCTATGTTAAATTTCAGAGTAACCATAAATTCATTAATTTTAGTAAATATTAATTTCTGAATCAGGATTATAAATTGATTATAGAATATTCATAATCTAATAAATGAATAAACTTATACATATCATCGGTTGAAATGAAAATAGTCTTTGAATTATCATTGGCATGAAAGCTCATAAATTTTTCTGATAACATTTCTTTGTCAAGAAATATCTTAATGTCATGTTCTGTATTGTTCAATAGCCCGAATAATGATACGACACCGGGAGGCAGCAACATTTTTTCCATTAGTTTTTCAGTTGAACCAAACTGCATTCCTTTTTCGCCAATGAGCTCACCAAGTTTCTTCATATCCAAGCGCTTTGCATCATCCATAATGACTAAATAATATGCACGCTTTTTACGATTACACAAAAATAACGTCTTTGTTCGAACACCTTCTTTTCCTTCTATATAGCTGTCTGCTTCCTCAGTTGTCAATGCTGGTGGGTGCTCAACAAGTTCATAAGAAATATTCATTTTTTTTAACGCTGCATATACGATTTGGTACTGCTCCATTTTTTATATCCTCCCATAAATGATTTAATATTGTATTCTTTATATAATAAGACTAAACTATATAGTGGTATATAGTCAATAAGCTTTTAAACAAAAATTTATCAAGTGGTGATTCAATGAAGAATAAAAAGAATGACCGATAATATGTAATGTAGTTCGCTTAGGTAACTCACACTTGTATAGGTATAAATTCAAGAGAAATATTAACCTATTGAAAAATTTTAGCGTTAAGCAATACATGAGGTATAATATAATTTTTATCAAGAGTCTTAATAAAACTTGAATTATGGGAAAATGTAATATATACTTTATTTCAAATAAAGAGTATCGAAAAGAAGTAAATATATATGTTTTTATAGCCGTAACATTGTTAAGCTTGCATTGAAATATGTCAAAATTAAAAGTGAGGTATGTAGATTTGAATAATTGGGAAAATGTAACCGAATTTTTTTCGGAAGAAGAAAGACATTATAAGGATACTTATTTAGAAATTAATGAAGTATATGATGAGACAGTCGAAGTTAGCTTATTTTCTTCAAAAGATAAAATATATGAAATTTACTTTTCATATGGTATATTATATGGAATTATTTATGTGGATGCAGAAAAGGCTTATTCGAAACGTGAAGAAGTAAAAAACGAACTTGCACAAGAATATCAGAAGCACAAGGAACCAACAAGTGAATTTGTGAATGCATTTTGTAAAAAGCATAAAGTGTGTTTACCAAATGACATCCTATTTGATGCATCAGCATTGTTTGATTATTAATATAAAACTAATAAAGATTATTGTAAAAATGAAAATTTGGTTTCATCTGTTTTTGACGATTTAGTTGTTGGTATATCCGATATATTTCTATAACCTTTGGAAATCGGCTTTCCTAATGGTACAAATTTCAACCCGTATAAAAAACAGCGCCGATTGACGCTGTTTTTATCTGCCCTCTTCCAATCTCACTTTTATATTTACCTTCTCACATCATCCGAGGTATTTTCGTACATCTTTGTTTTTGTATGTGTTAAATGTAAATTTTAAACCGTTATTTTCGTGTATTTCTGATGCGTATGATAAATACCAATTATCATCAGAATCAAAATTATGTAAAAATGTGTCGGCATTTACAATTGCATCCACCTTGGTTATGTATGCCTCGCTGCAATAAGGATATAAATCATTGTATATTTTGCCGCCGCCTATAACGAATATATCATCTTCATCATACTTTTTAAGCTCTTCAAACAATTCGATAAATGAATTTACAACTATGCAGCCCTCTTCCTTAAAATCTTTATCAGTAGTAAGTAATATATTTACTCTGTTTTTTAGCGGCTTGCCGTTAGGGAAGGACAAGAGAGTTTTTCTGCCCATTACCACTACCTTGTTATTGGTTGTTTTTTTAAAAAAAGCCATATCCTCAGGCAAGCAAAACAATAAACCATCTTGATAACCAATTGCCCAATTCTTTGCAACTGCAACTATTAATTTCATAATTTCTCCTTATACTGCTATCGGAACTTTTATTTTAAAAGGATTAAATTCATAATCGGATAATTTAAAGCTGTCCACGGTAAATTTATAAAAATCATCAATGCTCTTATCAATTGTCAAAGACGGTGCTTCATGTTCTTTCTGCTCAATAAGCTCTTCTATTATGGGAACATGCCTGTCGTAAATATGTGCATCCGCAATTACATGAACCAATTCTCCCGCAATCAATCCGCTGACCTGAGCCATCATATGTACCAATATTGAATATTGCACCACATTCCAGTTATTGGCTGCCAATACATCCTGGGAGCGCTGGTTTAATATTGCATTTAACTTGTTTCCCGAAACATTGAATGTCATGCTGTAGGCGCAGGGATAAAGATTCATTTCGTGCAAGTCTTGAAAATTATAAATATTTGTCATTATTCTTCTGCTCGCGGGATTATTCTTTAAATCATATAAAACCCTGTCTACCTGGTCAAATTCGCCTTCCTTGTATTTGTGCTTTATACTTAGCTGATAGCCGTATGCCTTTCCTATTGTTCCTTTTTCATCTGCCCAGGAATCCCATATTCGGCTGTTTAAGTCATTCACATTGTTTGATTTTTTCTGCCATATCCACAACAGTTCATCAACGGCAGCTTTAAAATTTGTTTTTCTAAGGGTAAGAATGGGAAAACTCTCCTCTAAATTATATCTGTTTACTATACCAAACTTCTTGATGGTGTGAGCAGGCGTATTATCCTCCCATTTAGGTCTTACGTCATATTCAGTATCCCATACTCCGTTTGTCAGTATGTCTTTACACATATTCTTAAAAATTTTATCTGCAGTATTCATTGTTTCCTCCTCAGACCTCATTTTATTAACTATTATATATTAGAAGCCTTGGATTGACAAGAAATAATTGGACATATTAATAATAGGGAACGCATATAATCACGGTTCCCTTCTATCTCATAGAATTCTGGCTGATAAAATTCTTTATTTGCATTTTTTGTTCGAAATTCTTTACTCTTAAAGCCCGTGAATCTTCATTGTCAAAATTTTTGAAATATATGCACATATCGCCGTCCTTTGTATCGTCATAGCGTATACACCGAAATCCGTTATCGTACATTTTTTTAATTTTCTCAAGTTCGTTCATAATAATCTCCCTTTACGTTTTATATATATTATTGCCCATATATAAGAAATTATGACTAAATTTGAGAAAAAAAATAAGTCCATGAATTAATTCATAATTCACAGACTTATGCAGTTCGCAGTTCTCTCGCTTCATAACTTTTTTCATCCAAAGCTTCAAGCACCTGTGCATCCAGCAGAGATTCCACAGAAGGAACTATAACATTAGCTACATCCTTTAAATTTATTTTGCTGCTGACTCCGGACAATACACCCACGCCGGTAGCTCCGGAATTAATTGCAAAGAGCATGTCACTGTAGGAATCGCCAACAATTGCAACCTCATTGGGTTTTAAACCGTACATGCTGCAAAATCTCATGCACATGTCATTGTGAGGCTTTCGTTTCATTGTTCCGTCATATGCACCGACAAAATCGAAACAATCATTCAAATTCAGACTATTTATCATATGCATTGCCGACTGCTTTGTATCCGCCGTTGCCATTCCCATCTTAATATTGTTTGAACTCAAATACTCATATAGCTTTCTGATATCCACTATTTCCTTAAATTCAACATTATCCTTTAAAACTTCTTTTCTTAACAATTCACCCACATGTACTTTAAACTTATTCAAGTCAATTTCCACATGCTTGTTAAGTATAAAATGAAGCTCATATGCCAAATCCTCATGGGAGCTGTAAGCCAGTGCCCCAAAAGGCTCTACGCCATTTTCTTTTATGCCGATGGCTCTTTGAAGCTCCTTATCAAGCTTATCATTGCTCAAATTATATTCATCCAATATACTTTTTATAGTATTGATTCCAGCATCTCTCCACAATGAAAAATCTATCAAGGTGCCGTCTTTGTCAAATAATATTCCTTTTATCATTTTATCACCTCCTTTTTATTTTAGTTTATAATACACTAAGATTGTGTTATTTAAACACAGATATTGTAAAAAATGTGTAAATATAAAATAAATTTATATTTATTTATATTAATTGATTAATCTTTATCTATTCTTAATTATGCCGGGAGTATCATTATATTAGAAAGTAACTATAATGTGATAGGCTATGTGTAATTACGGGGTTTTTTAACGGGTTATTTATTAATTTTAGCATAGGGGTGCCACAGCACCCCTATTTAGGCATATTTATCAGTTTTTCCTTTGATTCCCTGTATAAAACAAATCTGTTTCCTATGCTTTGCACATATTCTGCACCCACAGATTCTGCTATTTCATTTGCGGTATCCTTAGCATTTAGCATACTGTTATTCAATATATTTATTTTAATTAACTCTCTGGCTTCCAATGCATCGTCAATTTGCCTCAATATATTTTCCGTAATTCCGCCCTTGCCGATTTGCATTATTGAATCTAAGCCGTTAGCCAATGATTTTAAATAACTTCTTTGTTTTCCCGTTAGCATTATTCCTCCTGTTTTTTTAATAATTAAATCTCTGTATTATTCACCGATTTATTATGTTCCTGCTTAATCTACGAAGTCAAATTCTACTCCGCATACACTGATCAGGTCTCCTTCTTTAGCACCAAGTTCTCTTAATTTTTCAATAACACCTTTGTCAACAAGAACCTTCTGAAAATTAGAAAAGGATTCAAAGTCATCAAAATTAGTTGATGCCACAAGTCGTTCAAGAAAATCCCCTTCCGCAAGATAATAGTCCTCTTCCTTGGCTACAACAATTGTATCTCTTTCCTTTTTGTCAAAGAAGCTTTCAACAACTTCTTCATCAACAAATTCTATTTCTTCTTCAATTTGAAGCAATCTTTCATAAGCTCTTTTCTTAAGCAAGTTAAGATTATTGCCTGTTGCGGCAGATACTTCAATTATTTCGAATTCATCGGAAAATTCCTTTTTGATTCTTTCAATATTATCTGAAGCATCCGGCAAATCTAATTTGTTTAAAACAATAATCTGCTCTTTTTCGGACAATTTATCGCTGTATTGCTTTAATTCATCATTAATTTTATAAAAATCCTCAACCGGGTCCCTTCCTTCCTGACCTGATGCATCTATAACATGCAGCAAAAGCTTTGTTCTTTCAACATGTCTTAGAAAATCAAGACCCAAGCCCGCTCCTTCCGAAGCCCCCTCTATAAGTCCCGGAATATCTGCCATAACATAGCTATGACCCTCTCCAATGTTTACAACTCCAAGATTTGGCTTCAGCGTGGTGAAATGGTAATTTGCTATTTTAGGCTTGGCGCTTGTAACCGATGCCAAAATTGTCGATTTCCCAACATTGGGAAATCCTATCAAACCAACATCCGCAATCAGCTTAAGCTCAAGAATTATATCTCTTTCATCACCCTTAGTTCCCGGCTCGGCAAAACGCGGAGTACGTCTTATGGAATTTTTAAATTTAACATTTCCCTTCCCTCCGTGTCCGCCTTTAGCGGCAACATATTGCCGGCCATGGGTTTTTAAGTCAGCCAACACTATGCCTGTTTCTTCGTCTTTTACTAAAGTTCCTATGGGAACCCTTAAATAAAGGTTTTTTCCGTCAGAACCGTATTGTTTTTTTCCTCTTCCGTCTTCGCCGTTTTCAGCTTGATAATGTCTTTTGTATCTAAAATCCATGAGTGTGCGAAGACCCTCATCGGCAACTAAAATAATGCTTCCCCCATCGCCGCCGTCGCCGCCTGCAGGTCCACCCATGGGTATATATTTTTCACGTCTGAATGCAACGCTGCCGTTTCCGCCCTTGCCTGCTTTTACGCTAATTTTTGCTATATCTACGAACATATCTCTTCAACCCCTTTCCTGAAATCGCAGAGGAATTCACCAATTTATTTGCTCCTTGCGTCGCATAAATTGGGAACTCTGTGCGTTTGACCTGCCATCCATTCCTGCTTCGTTATCACTCGCGCAATGGGGTTAGGTCATAAAAACACCTACCGTAAGGTAGGTGCTGTAATTTATTATGCTTCTAATTCAACAGGATATACACTGACTTGTTTTCTTGTTTTGTCTTTTCTTTCGAACTTAACTTTTCCATCCACCATGGCAAATAATGTGTCATCGCTTCCGATGCCTACATTTAATCCGGGATGAAGCTTAGTTCCTCTTTGTCTTACAAGAATGTTTCCAGCCAATACAAATTGACCGTCAGTTCTTTTTACTCCCAATCTCTTAGCATTGCTGTCTCTACCGTTTTTAGAGCTACCAACACCTTTTTTATGTGCAAATAACTGTAAGTTTAATTTCAATAACATGTTTACACCTCCTCAAATTTAAGTGTAATATAATCACTGTAATCGTCCAATAATAATTCTATTCCAACCATGAAGTTTCTGTACACTATATCAGTTTTGTAATTGTTCTCTAAAGTTCTCAGACTCATTAATCCTGTTTCCTCGTCCACATCATACTCAATGTTTTCAGCGGCAATTTCCGCTACAAGATTTAAAGAATTTAAGGCTGTATAAGACAATATCGAAACCGAAGCACACACTATGTCATATCCTTCTTCCGCATAATCCGAATGACCTTCAATTATAAAACCCGTAATTTCATCCTTGGTTCTATATATGGTAACTGTAATCATATTATCCAACTATTTTCTCAATTTTAACCTGTGTATATGGCTGACGATGACCTTGTTTCTTTCTGTAGTCTTTTTTGGATTTATATTTGAATATGATTATTTTTTTAGCTTTGCCTTGGTTTTCAACCACCGCTTCAACTACAGCTCCGTCAACATATGGTTTGCCAACATTCAACTTTTCTTCATCGGATACAAGCAAAACTTTATCAAATTTTACTGCTTCTCCGTCGGCGATTTCAATTTTTTCAACTCTTATAACATCGCCTTCCTGAACTCTATATTGTTTTCCACCTGTTTCAATAATTGCGTACATAAATTTACCTCCTCTTCCCAGTCTCGCCATTGCAGGTACTTTACGTTTTAACCTGATCCGCGCGGCTCTAACAGATATAGATTGTATCAAACTATAAAATGTTTGTCAACTTATTTTTTAAATCGAGTTTCCCCATTTTCCCTACAATAATGTCATCGGTAAGAATTTTGTCATCCTGTTCGATGTATATTTTTATAACATATTTTTTTTCAATTTCAGAAATAATGTCCATGCAGCTGTTGATTATTTTATTGTATAATAAACTGCCGACATTTAAAATTACCGCTTCCGAAGATGTATTAAGTTTTATGTTTTTTATTATACTTTCTATTTTAATGAATATATATATTTTTGAGCTTATTCTGCCGCTGCCTCCGCAATGTCCGCATTCTTCGGTTATCAAATTGAAGAAGTTTTCCTTGTTCTTTTTCCTCGTAATTTCCATCAAATTAAGCTTTGTCATTCCTATGACACTTGTCTTGTTTTTGTCATCCTTAAATAAGGATTTAGCTTTATTTATTATAAGATTAATACTTTCTTCCTTTTTTACATCAATGAAATCAATTAAAATAATCCCGCTTATATTTCTAAGCTTAACCTGTCTGGCAATTTCCTCAACCGCTTCTAAATTAATTTTAAGGGCTGTATCCTCCATATTCCGGCTGCCCACATATTTTCCGCTGTTAACGTCAATTACCGTCAAGGCTTCGGCTACATCAATTATTATTGAGCCTCCGTTTTTAAGCTCCACTTTTCTGTCAAACAGCATTTTTATTTGAGTTTCAACATTGAAACACTCAAAAATTCTTTGCGACTCTATAATTTTTATATTCTTTAAATCATCACCGCTCAGGCCTGAAATCATATCGGTAAATTTATCCTTTGTTGTTTTATCTTCAACATATATTTCGTCAACAGTCGGCTCGATATAGTCCAAAAAGAATCTTTCAATGAGTGAGTTGCTTTTATAGAGAAGCTTAGGCGCATAGGAATATTTGTATTCCTGTTCAATCTGCATATATACCGCAGAAAGCATTTTATATTCCTTTTCTAATGTCTCCCGTGAACTTCCCTTTGCAAAGGTTCTGATTATCATTCCGTTTCCGTTATTCATGATGCTTTTGCCTGCTTCTTCAAGTCTTTTGCGCTCATCTAAGTTTCTTATTTTTTTGGAAAGATTGACATCAATTGTATTGGGAATAAATGCAATATATTTTCCCGTCAATGATATATCCGTTGTAACGGATACATTTTTTTCTCCTATGGGCTCTCTCACAACCTGCACTAACAGCTCATCACCTTTTTTAAGTACCTTGCTGATATTGATAGCGCCTTTTTTCTTTATCTTTTTTTCTTTTAAAAACTTATCGGAAAGCAGGTCGTCTAAAAACAAATATGCATTCTTATCAAGGCCGATATCGACAAAGGCTGCTTCCATACCGGGAAGAATATTCATAACTCTTCCCTTATAGATATTGCCTAATATGCTTTTATTATCATTTAATTCATAAAGATAATCATTAAGCTTACCATCCTGTAAAATTGCCACCTGTTTAAAGAATGCCGAATTGCTTACCAAAACCTGCTTCATATAATTCTCCCGTTTACAATATTGTCTTCATTTCCTTGTCCAATGCATCTATTTTCATGATTGTGTAATAATTTATTTCAAATCCTTTTTCGGTTATCAGCTTAATCAACTCTTCAACCTTCATGCTTCCCGTTTCCAAAGTTTTAAAAACAGCCATAACCTTTAGCTTATTATCTTTAGCTTTTTCAGCCTTTAAGAAATTAATCATTTCCTTAGTGTTTATTTCTTTAGTGATTAATTTATTTTTTTTATTTTTCTTCTGTCTGTTAAATACTACTCCTTCAGTCAGCATTTCATTAAAATATTCATTAAGCTTATTCTCATCTATTTTTTCCGACTCAATATTTATTAAATACTCGGAATATTCGCATCTTTTCATTAGAGATTCCGAATTCTCGGAATAATCTGCTTTAATTATCTGCATTTCCTTTGGCATCACAGAGTTCATCTTCTTTGCAAACAGCTCTAAATCAATGTTTTCATTCAGCTCTAATTCAAAATATTCGCCTATGCTTTCAGTTCCCAAGGACAAGGGGTATCCAAAAGAGGTTTTCATGTGAGGATTAAATCCTTCCGAATATTTGGCATTTATTCCTGCTCTTTTAACCGATCTTTGAATAAACCTCAAAACATCCAAGTGAGAAATATATTTTAAATAACCCATCTTACTGTATTTACATATTATTTTGCACATGAGGGCAGGCACCTCCTATTAAATTTTGGTTGACACCGCAGCTGACGCATCCTGATCTGCAGTCGGGAGTAGTTGCAAAGTCTGATGCCTTCTCATACTCACTGATTAAATATTCCTTATTAACTCCTATATCTATGAAATCCCAAGGCAGAAGTTCGTCTAATTCTCTTTGTCTTAACGCAAAAAAGTCAGGGTCTGTATTCGTTTCTTCGAATGCATTCATCCATTTGTTAAAATCAAACTTATCATACCATCCGTCAAAACGGCATCCATTTTCCCATGCCTTAATCAAAGCTTTGGATAGTCTTCTGTCCCCTCTTGCAAATACAGCCTCCAAGTAGCTTAACTTAGGCTCATGATAGCTGAAGGAAACCTTTTTATCCTTAATTTCTTTTTGTAATGTCTTTGCCTTGTCATAAAATTCTTCCATATTGTTTTGAGCAGCCCATTGGAAAGGTGTAAATGGTTTTGGCACAAAGCATGAGGCACTCACATTTATTTTTAAATTACCTTTTATATCTTCCTTAGGTCTTTGGAAGAATTTATCCTTGACCTTGTAAGCCAATTCCTTTATTCCCAGCACATCTTCCATTGTTTCTAACGGAAGTCCAATCATGAAATATAATTTTACAGTAGACCAGCCTAAATTAAATGCGGTTTCCACAGGTCCGAGAATTTGTTCTTCCGTCAGATTCTTGTTTATAACATCCCTCATTCTCTGAGTTCCCGCTTCCGGTGCAAATGTAAGCCCCGACTTACGAACCTCCTGTAATCTTTCAATAATATCAAAGGTCATTGAATCAAGCCTTAGAGACGGAAGAGAAATGCTAATATTTTGATTTTCATACATATCCAAAAGCTTTAAGGTTAAATCCGGAAGGCATGAATAATCTCCGGAACTCAGTGAGGTTAATGATATTTCATCATGACCCGTTGAGGATATAAGACTTTTTGCTTGCTTTACCAATGTGTCCGTTTTCTTTTCCCTTACAGGTCTGTAAACCATTCCTGCCTGGCAAAAACGGCAGCCTCTCGTACAGCCCCTGAATAATTCTAAAACAACTCTGTCATGTACCACATCAATATACGGCAAAATACTTTTCTCAGGATAATAGGCTTTGTCTAAATCCTTTATAATTCTTTTTTTGATTATTTCTTTGGCATTTTCATTCAATACTTTTCTTTCTTTGACGGTACCGTCATCATTATATAATTCCTCATAAAACCGGGGCACATATATACCGTCTAATGCCGCCGCTCTTTCAAGGAACCTAAGCTTATCAAAACCGTTTTTCTTTTCTTCCTTATATATATTAAGAAGTTCGGGCAGAAGCTCTTCTGCTTCACCGACGGTAAATAAATCAATAACTTCATACAAAGGCTCCGGATTATATACGCAGGGACCTCCCGCAATCACAAGGGGCATATCATTTCCCCTGTCCTCGGATTTAATTGGTATACCGCCTAAATTCAGCATATTTAAAACATTGGTGTAGCTCATTTCATATTGAAGAGTAAAACCGACAAAATCAAAGGCTGTCAATTCATCCTTGCTTTCAAGTCCATACAAGAGTATGTTGTTTTTGCGCATAACCTCTTCCATATCTGTCCAAGGGGAAAATACCCTTTCACACCATACATTTTCCATGCTGTTCATCAAGTTATACAAAATATGCAGTCCCGTATGAGACATTCCTACTTCGTAAACATCCGGAAATGCAAATGCAAATCTTATATCAATATCTTTGTTTTTTACAAC
>DAIMMU010000053.1:0-15048 GCA_036720515.1 Sedimentibacter sp. | reverse complement strand
CTGCTGCTAATACTAATGCTACTAAAGAAGCTATTATAGGCATTAATTTTTTCATTTGAACCCCTCCTCAGATTTCTCTGCTCGGTTCGCTAATAGAACAGGAAGGTTTCGCTACACTTATTTTATAAATTTTTTTTAAGTCAGCCCTATCACTCTTTTATCAATAAACAGATGCTTCTGTTTATTGCGTTTAATGTTGCTTTTATTGCGGCATCGAATTTATTGCTCCTTACAATTGATGATCCGATTAAAATATTTTCCCTGCCGCTGTTAATTTGAGTAATTGCAACGAGTATTACATCTTCTCCGGATATTTTGGCATTTTGGATATCTTCAACTATGAAGCAGTCATAATCAATAGCTTGTCTGATTGCATCCAATGTTGATTTTGCAGCAACCACTAAGGATTGCTTCTCTGATTTAATACCTTCCGATTCTCCGAAAAATTCTTTATTATTCCAGGAGAACTTTGTTTTTATTTTAATTCTGTCAGAAGTTGTTTCGTTTGTATAGCCTTCATACAGAAGCCTGAAATCTGAACAGAAGGATATATTTCTGTCTATTTGTGCTACGCTGATTATTTTATAATCAATATCCATATTGAGCTTGGAAAGCAGTGCAGTTCGTATATCTCTGGCAATTTGCTTGGAATGTCTGCTATTGTCCGCTAATACATGTATTTCGCAAATTTCATTGTTTGGATCGGTTATTACTTTAGATGAAATTACAGACTTAATACCATTTAAAAAATACTCTATTTCTTCGAAATTCATATTTATCCTCCAAGTATTGTTAATTGATTATAATACAATTTTATTAAAATTTCAACATTTAATTAGCAAATTATAAAAAAAAATACATTTTTTTATGTTTCATTTTAATTATATATAAAAACTTACGTTTTATCTATATAATTAAAAAAACGTAAGTTTTAAAACTAAATATTTATTAAAGTTCGTTAAAGTATCTTAGTATGCCGGAGTAAATAGCCCATGCTGTTTTTTCTTGATAATCATCGGATATTAATTTTTTTTCTTCCTCATTATTTGACAGGAATCCGCATTCGATCAAAATAACGGGAACTGTTGTATCATCCATTATTTTTATGTCTTTTTTTATTTGGGGTACCCGTTTGTTATTTTTATTAAGTATATTCTTCATGCTGTCCTGTATGATATCCGCAGCCATTTTTGTTGTTACTTCATTGCTTTTTTGATAAAAAACATGCGCTCCGTAATATTTTTTTTCAGGAAAAGAATTCAGGTGTATCGATACTGACAAGTCAGCATCGGAGTTATTTATCAGTTCGACCCTGTTTTTCAAATCTTCATTTTTTTTAGCCCTTATCGTATCTGTCAGCTCGGAATATAGTCCGCCTTCACCATATCTGGTCATTTCAACTTGAAACCCGCTGCCTTCCAAAAAACTCATAAGCTTTTTGGATATAGCTAAATTAATTGGAGCTTCTCCGATTTCCATATCACCGCTGGCACCTTGATCAACTCCTCCATGACCGGGGTCTATTAAAATTTTAATTTTTTCAACTTGTTCCTTGCCAGTTGCATCAATAGTTTCTGCGGTTCTGCTTATATTAATAAATATAGTTGCTAATATTATAATTATTATTGCGATTGCAAATATTATATTGACCTTTTTAAAAATAATATCCATAAATCCCCCCATAATTTGTCTTATAATAAAATTTATGACGGGTAAGTATTTATATGACAAAGAAAAAAAGAAGGGGTATGCACCTCTGCATAAGAGGTATGGGTACACACCTTTGGTTTTGGGTCGGTCAGTCTCTGCGGGCAAAGGAATGCCCCCAAATAGTGTCTTTGGGGGCACAAGAGGAATGTCTTAGTTGTGTTTTAATTTTTTTTCCAAACTTCCGGTGAAAATAGTATTATCACAGGTAATATTTCCAATCTGCCCAATATCATATTTGATATTAAAACAATCTTACTTAAAACCGAAAAGTCTGCAAAATTGCCCATGGGACCGACAACCTCAAAACCCGGGCCAATGTTGCTTATGGTTGCTATTACGGCAGAAAATGACGTCATAAAATCGAAGTTGTCCAAGGATACAACGATAACCGAAAAAATAATTATGGCAATATATGCAAAAAAGAAAATCATAATGCTTTTTAATGTGTCATCATCAATAGATTTACCGTCAACCTTAATTTTTTGTACGGATTTCGGATGAATTGTATGCTTGATTTCATAATATAAGGATTTAAAAAGCACCAATACTCTTATTGATTTAATACCGCCTGCCGTGGAGCCTGCGCAGGCTCCGAAAAACATTAGTGTTAGAAGCACCGATTTTGAAAACATAGGCCATAAATTAAAATCCTTTGTTGCATAGCCCGTAGTTGTAACCAAGGTGGAAACAGTAAAGGCGGAATGTCTTAAGGCCTCCCCAAAGTTATAATTAAACTTAGGCATTACATTAATTACGACAGCCAATACTCCTAAAAATACGTAAATACAATACAGACGAAATTCTTCATTCTTAAAAATGCTTTTATAATCTCCTTTAATAAGAAGAAAGTAAAGTGTAAAATTTACACCGAATAAAAACATACCAATTGTAATTATCCAGTCAATCCAAGGATTATTGTATGCTCCCACACTTAAGGCATCCATGGCAAAGCCTCCTGTACCTGCCGTTCCAAAAGCATATATAAATGAATTGAACACAGGCATTCCGGCAATTATTAACAATATAATGAGAATGGCAGTCATAACCGCATAAATTACATATAGAATTTTAGATGATTCTCCAATTTTCGGGACTAATTTTCCCGGAGCAGGTCCGGGGCTTTCGGCGCGCATTAAAAATACGGGACGTCCTAAGGTAGATGGAAGGAAGGCCATTGTAAATACTAAAACACCCATACCGCCTATCCAGTGAGTGAAGCTTCTCCAAAACAAAAGTCCTCTGGGCATAATTTCAATATTCCGGACAATGCTTGAGCCTGTTGTGGTAAAACCGGAAACTGTTTCAAACAGCGCATCAATAAAAGACGGTATGGAGCCGCTTATGTAAAATGGCAGGGCTCCAAATAGAGACATTGCCAGCCAACTCATAGCAACCGCAGCATATCCTTCTCTTTTTCGCATTTCTGTCCGGTTGGTTTTAAATCTTGTTAAAATGAATCCGGTGAATACCGTTATTGCTATGGTTATAATAAAAGCCTTAGTATCAAATGAATTGTCCATCACCGATATTAATAAAGACGGCATCATTAATACTGCTTCCCAAAATAAAACTATTCCAAGTACTTTAAGTACTATTTTTACATTCATTTTTTGCCTCCAATGGATTATGGGCCTAATTGAAATATATCGGTTATACTATGCTAATATTTCATTAAGGTCAGTAATAAATCCGGCCTTTGTGATTACTATTACTTTGTCACGTTCCTTTATTACATCATTACCGTTAGGTATGATAATTTTCTTGTTACGTACAATTGCAGCTAATAAAACATCTTTTTTCAAATTTAGATCCTGCAATTTAATATCTGTTAAGTCAGGAGAAAATTTAGCCGTAAATTCTGCAATTTCAGCCTTATCATCAAGTATCCTGTATAATTTTTCAACGGCAATTCCCTGCGAATTATCCAAAGCACGGACGAATCGTAAAATGTTGTTGGCAATGATAAACTTAGGGCTTATAATGCAATCCAGTCCCAACTTTTTAACTATGGGGAAATAATTTTGCCTGTTTATTTTTAAGATTACCTTTTGGACACCGCACTGATGTGCGTATAATGAGCTTATTAAATTTTCTTCGTCCCTGTCAGTCAATGCAACAATAGCATCGGCTGATTCTATATTTTCATTGTCCAAAACTTCCTGATCAGTACCATCACCGTTAATAATCAATGTCTCAGAAAGTATGTCATTTAACAATAAGCATCTTTCTTTGTTAAGCTCAATTATTTTTACATTTAAATCCATTTCTTCAAGAAGCCATGTTAAATATACAGTAGTCCTGCTTCCTCCGATGATGGTTATATTTTTAGCCTTGTGCGAGTTTCTGCCCAAATACTTAAAGAACCTCGAAATACCTCCTCTTTCGCCGATTACATATATCAGGTCATCCGGATGGAATACAAAACTTCCTTTTGGTATAAATACCTCGTTATTTCTTCTTACCGCACAAAACAACACTTGGGAAGGCAAATGCTTGCTTAAATCCATCAGCTTAATATTTACTATGGGGTCTGTTCCCAAAACTCTGAATTCGACCATTTCAATAAGATTATTAGCGAAAGTCTCCACGTTTGTAGCTGCAGAGAACTGAATCATTTTAGCTATTTCATTCGCCGCATCCATTTCGGGATTTATAAGCATATCTAATTCAAGTTCTTCTTTAAGCATTTTGTATTCATTAGAATAATCCGTGTTTCTGACTCTTGCAACCGTATGCTTTGCTCCTAATTTCTTACCTATGACGCAGCAAATCATATTTAATTCATCGCTGTCGGTAACTGCCAACAAAATATCCGATTCACCAATATTTGCACTTCTTAATATTTCTACACTTGCTCCGTTACCTTTGATACACATAACATCAAGTGTTTCATCCGCATGAGCTAATACGTCGGCATCATTGTCTACTAATGTTATATCGTGATCTTCGGTTGATAATTGTTGAGCCAATGTATAACCAACTTTTCCTCCGCCGACAATTATAATTTTCATTTTTTTCCTCCATATACCTTAATAAGTATGAATTATATCAAAATACTCAGCGGATTTCAAGTATTTTAACAATAATTGCCTTTTCAAGTGTCGGTATTACGTTGTGTCAGCTAATTGACACAAAAAAACTTTTGTATTATACTTATAACACTAAAAGTCGGCGTATTCTTTAAATTAAAGCTTGCATGACGTTGAAAACGTTTTATTATATTTTCAGGAGGGATATCATGAGAATTGAAGAGCATCCGATTCTTAAATTTAATAAGGAACGAAAAATAGCATTTATTTTTAACGGGCAGGAAATGGAAGGTTACGAAGGAGAAACAATTGCGGCTGCTTTGCATGCCAATGGCGTTAAGGTTCTTGGAAAAAGCTTGTTTAAGCACAGACCAAGAGGGTTTTATTGTGCTATAGGGAATTGTTCCTCCTGTTTAATGACGGTAAATGGCGCAGCAAATGTAAAAACATGTGTTACGGATTTGGAGGAAGGTATGATAGTACAAACACAGGAAGGCAAAGGAGTGATTGTATGATATCGGTTGAATTGGCTGTTATCGGAGGAGGACCTGCAGGTCTTTGTGCTGCCTTGAGTGCGGCGAAGAGCGGAGCCAAGGTATTAATTATCGATAAGAATAAAAATTTAGGTGGTCAGCTTATTAAGCAAACTCATATGTTTTTTGGCTCGGAAAAGCAATATGCATCTACAAGGGGAATCGATATCCCCGATATATTGATTAATGAGCTTGATAAATACAAGGACAAGGTTGAGATTATAACCGAAGCTACAGCAGTCGGCATGTATGAAGACGGAATTATAACCGTTTTGGAAAAAGAAGAAAATTATTTTAAATTATCATCAAAGGCTGTGGTTGTGGCAACCGGAGCTTATGAAAAAGCATTAAGTTTTCCTAATAATGATTTACCGGGTATTTACGGTGCCGGAGCCGTTCAGACTTTAATGAATGTTCATGGTGTAAAACCCGGTAACAAAGTTTTGATGGTTGGAGCGGGAAATATTGGACTTATTGTAAGCTATCAGCTTATGCAGGCAGGGGTTGAAGTGAAAGCAATACTTGATGCGGCTCCTAAAATAGGGGGATACTTGGTACATGCGTCTAAAATCCGAAGGATGGGAATACCGATATTGGTTTCCCACACGGTTAAAGAAGCCATAGGTAAAGAATCTTTGGAAAAGGCTGTCATATGTGAAGTTGATGAAAAATTCAACCCTATAACAGGAACCGAGAAGGTTTTTGATGTTGATGTAATGTGTATCTCTGTGGGACTTACACCATTAAATGAACTGCTGTCAATGAGAGGCTGCGAGATGAAGTATATTCCTCAGTTAAGCGGAATTGTTCCTGTAAGAAACGAAAATTATGAAACTACCGTGGAAAATTTGTTTGTTGCGGGAGATTCTGCCGGTGTTGAGGAAGCAAGTGCCGCAATGGTTGAAGGATTTTTGGCGGGATTATGTGCGGCAGCCAAAATAGGATATAGACCGAAGGATTTTTCGGAAAGAAAAAATGATTATATAAATCAATTAAAAAACTTGCGTTCAGGACCGGCAGGGAAACATATTTTGGCAGGAATCGGGCAGGTAAGCGGGAGGTAAATATGTTTGAAAAAACTGGAATTCCAAGTGCAGAAATGATTATGGAAAAATTTCCTTCCATAGAAAGGATTAATCAAGGAGCCGTTGCTGTGGTTGAATGCTACAAAGAAATACCCTGCAATCCATGCCAGACCGCATGTAAATTTGATGCGATTAAAGTAGGCGAAGATATTAATGCAATCCCTAAGGTTTATTCTGAAAATTGTACAGGCTGCGCCCTTTGCCTGAGCAAATGTCCGGGACTTGCAATTATGGTAGTGGACGGTTCTAAATCATTAGATAAAATAGAAGTAAAAATACCATATGAATTTTTACCCCTTCCGACAGAAGGGCAAATTGTAAAGGGGCTTAACAGAGAGGGAAGACACATAACCGATGTAAGGGTTTTAAAGGTATTAAATCCAAAATCTTATGACCGTACACCGGTAGTTACTATTGAAGTCGACAGAAAGTTTTTATATGAAATAAGAAATATAGAGTCGGAGGCTTAATATGGATGAAAACACCATAATTTGCAGATGTTCGGATGTTACATTAAAGGAAATAAGGGAACTTATTCAAGAAGGATATGTTACATTTGATGAAATAAAAAGAATCACGCGCGCGGGCATGGGTCCATGTCAGGGCAAGACCTGCGGTCAGCTTATAATGAGGGAAATTGCAAATGCCACAGGTCAAAATATTAAGGACATAAAATTCCAAACCAACAGACCTCCTGTCGTCGGAGTTAAATTAGGGCTTATAGCCAAGGAGGCAAGAAGGAATGAAGAATAAAGCGGAGGTTGTCATAATCGGCGGAGGAATATCCGGCTGTTCCATAGCCTATAATTTGGCAAAAAAAGGTGTTAAGGATATAGTTGTGTTGGAAAAAGACTATATATGCAGCGGCTCTACCGGCAGGTGCGGAGCAGGTGTAAGAATGCAGTGGGGAACAGAAATGAACTGTAAAATTGCAAAAAAAAGCATTGAGTTTTATGAAAATGCAAATGAAATTCTACAGTATGAAAGAGATGTGGAATTTAAGCAGAAAGGTTATTTGCTGGTTGCAGACACAGAACACGAGATGGAACAATTTAAGAAAAACATTGAAGTTCAGCATTCATGCGGTGTACCTTCAAAAATGCTTTCTTTGAAAGAAGCAAAAGAAATAGTGCCATATTTGAATACCGATATTTTAAAAGGTGCTGCTTTTTGCGATAAAGACGGTTTTTTAAATCCATTCCATACGACAGATGCTTTTTACAGGGCTGCAAAAAGATTAGGGGCAAAATTTTATACCTTTACTGAAGCCACAGGAATTAAAGTTGAAAATGGAAGAGTTACCGGAGTAGAAACAAATAAAGGTTTTATTTCAACCAATGTTGTTGTAAATGCTGCCAATGCATATGCCAAAAACATTTGTGATATGGTGGGTGTTGATATACCAGCATATTCCGAAAGGCATCAGATTCTTGTAACTGAGCCGGTTGAACCTATGCAGGATCCAATGGTTATGTCATTCAGACTTAATTTTTATATCCAGCAATCACCTGAAGGTACATTTATAATGGGCAGGGGAGATGAAAATGAGCCAAGGGGTTTAAAGGTTGCCTCAAGCTGGCAGTTTATTGAGGAAATGGCGAAAACAATAGAGTTAGTCTTACCGCCCATATCTAAACTAAGAGTAATAAGGCAATGGGCAGGTCTTTATAATATGACACCTGACAAACAACCTATTTATGACAAGGCGGAAAATGTCGAAGGATTTTATATTGCATTGGGATTCAGCGGACATGGCTTTATGTTCGGACCTATTACAGGAATTGCAATGTCGGAGATTATTTTGGAGGAGGAACCGACAATAGATGTAAGCATGCTTAATTTAAGCAGATTTAAAACAGGAAGATTGCTTTTGGAGCCATCAGTGGTATAATAAAATTAAAAATATAAGAGGTGGGATATGAGAAAAAAGTATTTAGACAAGCTGATTAATATATTGCAGAAGAAAAATATAGACGCCATGCTTATTGCTCCTTCGGAAGAAATGGAATTTATAATGGGGCATAACACTCATTTTTGCGAAAGATTTCAAGCGTTAATAATTAAAAATGACGGGAACTATTTTTATATTTGCAATTTGCTGACAGTAGATGAAGTGCAAAATGTTTTAGGACCTGAAGTGAAAGTTTATGGCTGGTTTGACGGAGACATATTTACCGATACCGTGAAAAAAGCATTTGAAGAACAAGGATTAATAGGCAAGACTATTGCGGTAAATTCGACAGAAAGAGCATTTATAATTCTTCAGATAATGGAGAAAATGGACGCTAAATTTATAAACGGCAAGCCAGTGTTGGAAGATATGAGAATGATAAAGGAAGAAGAAGAACTCAATAATTTAAGAATGGCTGCAAAGATCACAGATGAGTCATATGGAGAATTATTAAAGTTTATCAGACCGGGAATTAAGGAAGCTGATATAGCAAGAAAAATGAACGAAATATTTAAAGATATGGGTGCCGATGAAGGCTTTACAATGGTTTGCTCAGGACAAAACTCATCCTATCCTCACTATAGCAGTGATCAAAGAGTAATTCAGGAAAAAGACATTATTGTGTTAGACTGGGGCTGCAAGTACAACAACATGTGTGCCGATATGTCGAGAACTGTATTTGTGGGAGGAATAACCGAGGAAGAGAGAAAGGTTTATGAAATTGTAAAGGCAAGTCAGGAAGCAGGTGAAAAAGCTGCAGTGCAGGGAGCTTACATACCGGATGTCGATAAGGCTGCTAGGGACATAATAGAAAAATCAGGATATGGCAAATACTTTTTCACAAGATTAGGACATGGAATAGGATATTCGGTGCATGAAGCTCCGGATATAAAGGCAAGCAATCCCATATACCTAAAAAAAGGTATGGTTTTCAGCATAGAGCCGGGGATTTACATGGCGGGGAAATTTGGAATACGCATTGAGAATATAGTTGCTGTTACGGAAAACGGTAATGAAGTACTTAATAAAGCATCAAAAGAGATTATGATAATTTGATGAACGGGGCACCTCGAAGGAAGGGAATTCCTTGAGGGTGACACCTTTCGAGCAATGCCCCCAAATAAATATCTTGAAAATTGATGATAAACTAATTATAATGTTATTATGCTGATAAAACCCGGAAAGACATAAAAAACTTTTATGGGTTTTAGTTATTATATCGTATTTAAAGGAGACTTAAATGGATTTCAAAAAATGTGCAATAGAATTACATAGAAATAATGTCGTAGTAGATACTCATTTAGACCTTGCCGGAGAAATTTACAACAGATACATGGCGGGAGAAAAGGAGGTTATTAAAAATTATTACCTTGAAAACTTCAAAAAAGGTGGATTTAACTTAATTATATCATCTTTATACATGGATGATTTATTTTTACCTGAAATGGCATTAAGAGTTGCCTTAGGACAAATAAGAGCCTTAATAGAAGATATAGAAGACTGCGACGGTGAGGTAATACTGGTAAAAACCAAGGAAGACTTAAACAGGGCAGTTCTTGAAAATAAAATCGGAATAATTATTTCATTTGAGGGTTTAGAGCCTATCGGAAATGATATTGGACTTTTAAGAATTTTTTATGAATTAGGTGTCAGGGCAGCTGGGCTTGTATGGAGCAGAAGAAATTACGTAGCAGACGGCTGCAGCTTTAATCCTGTAGATGAAGGACAAAGAGGAGGACTTACAAGATTCGGAGTCAAGGTTGTAAAAAGAATGGAAGAATTGAATATGCTTGTTGATGTGAGCCACTTAAATGATGAAGGTTTCTGGGATGTGCTTAAATTCACCAATAAACCCTTCATTGCATCTCATTCTGATTCAAGGACTCTACACGGAAGGATGCGAAATCTTACGGATGATCAGATTAAGGCTATAGCAGAACGAAATGGTGTTATTGGAATAAATGCATATAAGAATATTGCTGGAGTAAGAGAAGGAGAAAACCCTATAAGCAGATTGGCAGATCACATAGAGTATATGGTTAATTTAGTAGGGGCAAAACATGTAGGCTATGGCTTTGATTTATGCAATAACTTTTATAACAGTGAATTAAAATTTAAATTTGAACCCCATGACAGTGACAGTTTAGGCTCTCATGCAGATGCTGTTCTTCTTACGGAAGAGCTTTTAAGAAGAGGAATTTCCAAGGAAGACTGCAAGCTTATAATTGGCGGTAATTTCTTTAAAATTTTCAACGATATTTTAGCGTAGACGGGAAGTATATAATGAAAAACTTTTTTAATGAATTAGTAAAGCCATTCACAGCCGTAGATTCAGACAATTGGCAAAAAATAAGGTATTTTTTTAAGGAATGGGTTGTTCCGGTTGCAGTTGCCTTAATTATTGTTTTGTTTCTGAATAAATTCGTTTTTATATTAGTAACAGTTCCCACCGGTTCAATGGAGGATACCATTGTGCCCGGGGACAGATTATATGTAAATGAATTGTTTAACATAGATGATGCAAAAAGGGGAGATATCCTTGTATTCAAATCCGATGAACTTGATGATAAAAGATTGGTCAAAAGACTTATAGGATTGCCTGGAGAAACTGTTGAGATTAAAAGGGACGGAAGCGTTTTCGTAGACGGGGAAAAGATTGAGGAACCATATGCTGCCAAAACCGAGGGAGAAGAAAAAGCTTTTATCATACCTGCGAATTCTTACTTTTTTTTAGGAGATAACAGGCCTATATCCTATGATGCGAGATATTGGAATAACCCATATATAAATAAAGATAAAGTAATCGGCAAGGTGGTATTTAGATTTTTTCCTTTAAACAGAATAGGAAATGTGAAATAATTGGAGGTAAAGATGAGCAGAGTTTTAGAAGGGTTAAAGCCCAAGAAGGTATTTTATTATTTCGAAGAAATATCAAAAATACCCAGATGTTCCGGGAATGAAAAGCAAATATCAGATTATTTGTACAATTTAGCTAAAGCAAAGGGCTGGGAAGCATTCCAAGATGAGCATTTAAATGTAATCATAAAAAAGTCCGCTTCAAAGGGATATGAAAATGCTCCTACGGTAATGCTGCAAGGGCACATGGACATGGTGTGCGAGAAAAATGAAGGTGTTGAACATGATTTTGAAAAGGATCCGATAAAGTTAAGAATTAGAGACGGACATATTTATGCTTCCGACACCACTTTAGGAGCCGATAACGGCATAGCTGTCGCTTATGCCTTATCTGTGCTGGATTCTGATTTAGAGCATCCTTCTCTTGAAATTTTAATAACAACAGATGAAGAAAAGGGAATGACCGGAGCCAATAACCTTGACGGAAGTTTGTTTAAAAGCAAATATTTATTGAATTTAGACAGCGAGGAAGAAGGAGTGTTTACTTCGGGATGTGCTGGCGGAAGTGAAGTTGACTTTAAAATACCTGTTAAGTTCCAAAATTCTAAAGAAAAAGCATTTAAATTGAGTGTGAAAGGTCTTTCGGGAGGCCACTCAGGCACGGATATACATAAAGAAAAAGGAAATGCAAACAAAATACTTGGAAGAATCCTTTATGATTTAATGGATAATGTTGAGCTGGCAAGTATTGACGGAGGCTCGAAAACAAATGCGATACCAAGAGAAGCAAGCGCTGTAATCACAATAAGGAATTTAGATAAGGCAACTGAAAGAATCAATAAATGGAATGAAATACTCAAAAATGAATTAACATTTACCGACCCATCGGTAACAGTGACGCTTACAGAACTTAATAAAGAAACATTTCCTTTGGAAAAAGAAATATTTAAAAAAACAGTCGCACTGATAAATATAATTCCGGTAGGAGTATTATCAAGGAGCACGGCTATTGATCTGGTTATAAGCTCCAATAACTTAGGGATTATTACAACTGATGAAAATCATATAACATTGTTCAATCATCCGAGAAGCAGTGTGGAATCCCTGCTTACTGAAGGCTTTATTCCCGCAATGAAGCAGTTGGGTTCAGTAATTGGTGCAGAGTGTGTAACAGGAAGCTATTATCCGGGTTGGGCATATGCAAAAGAATCTGCAATCAGGGATATTTGCATTGAATCGTACCGTGATATGTTTAAAAAAGAGCCGGTTGTGGGTGCAATACATGCGGGTCTTGAATGCGGAATTTTAATGGGTAAAATACCGGGGCTTGATGCAATATCAATGGGACCCGATGCATATGATGCTCATTCTCCAAATGAACATGTCAATATAAGCTCGGTGGGAAATGTATATAATTTATTGTGTGAAATATTAAAAAGAATAAAATAAAATCAAGACATATTTAAATATGTTATCAATGTAATTCTTTGTTTAAGAAAATTAAATTTGTTTTTACATCGATAACATATTCTATTAAATGATTGTAACATAAATGCTTTATTAGAAGTATTATTGAATATAAACAGTATTTATATTCAATAAATCATTTTTTAACAATGTATTAATATTTAAAAAATAACTATTTAAAAGCATTTGCACAAATTAAAAATCGTTTTCTTTACATAATTAAACAGTTTTGGTATATAAATTAAAATATTGAAATATTGAAATCTCTGTGTTATAATAATCTATGTTTTAAGAAAAGTTTAGATAAATTAAGGATGTTTCAAATGATACAGATACATCCTTATTCTAATCTGTAATTTAATTTATTTGTAATTTTCGGAGGTAGTAATGGATTCAAAATTAGCGTTATACATTATTAAGAGGCTTGCCTTGTCAGTGGTTACAATATTTTTAGTAATTACGATTACTTTTTTTGTAATGCACAACATACCCGGCGGCCCGTTTTTAAGTGAAAAGTCGCCAAGTGCTGCCGTTACAAAAGCGCTGGAAGAAAAATACGGATTGGACAAGCCGGTTTCAGAACAGTATAAGACCTATTTAAAAGGTGTTATGAAATTTGACTTTGGTCCCTCTATTAAACAAAGAGGAAGAGACGTAACCACGGTTATTACTAAAGGCTTTGAAGTAAGTGCCAAATTAGGGGGTACTGCTGCCTTGATAGCAATAACAGTGGGATTAGTTTTAGGTTCTTTAGCAGCTGTTTTTCATAACAGGACATTAGATAAAATCATTATGTTTATATCAACCGCAATGGTTGCTATGCCGTCATTTATTGTAGCAACATTGCTGTTATTGATTTTTTGTGTAATGTTAGGAATATTTCCTGCCAACGGCAATGAGGCGGGAGGTCTGATACTTCCAATTATATCACTTAGTCTTTACCCCATGTCTTACATTACAAGGCTTACCAGATCAAGCATGTTGGATGTTATCGGTCAGGACTATATAAGAACCGCAAGAGCAAAGGGAGTTAAACCTTCCAAGGTTTTGTTCAAGCATGCTCTTCGAAACGCGGTTACACCTGTTATAACCTATGCAGGTCCCATGATAGCATACATCGTTACGGGAAGCTTGGTTGTTGAAAAAATATTTGCGGTTCCCGGGCTTGGAAAGGAATTTGTTTCAAGCATTATAAACCGTGATTATACCATGATTATGGGAACTACAATATTTTTGGCAACTCTTGTAATTATTATGATGCTTATAACTGATATTCTGTATAAAGTATTTGACCCGAGAATACAATTTGGATAGAAAGAGAGGATTGACGGATGAATAATATAAATGAAATGCCTAAAAAGAATCCTCTTAGCTTTCAGCTTAATCTAAAGGATTTTGAAAGAGCGACCGACGATGAAAAAGCCCAGCAGGTCAGAATGAGCGAAAGTATGACATTCTTTAAGGATGGTATGAGACGATTAAAAAGAAATAAAATCGCAATGACATGTTTGGCTGTATTAATAATTATTGCACTTATGGTAACTTTTGTTCCTATGGTTTACCCGTATACCTATGAACAGCAATTAGGAGTTGCCCAGGGAAAAAGAATTGATAAAACTTATAACAATTTAAAACCGTTTGAATACGGAGAAACAGAATTAGCGCGTATTGCAAACGGTGAAAATGTATTTCCCCATATATTCGGTACCGATTCAGCGGGGAGAGACTATGCGATAAGAGTTGTATACGGAGCAAGAATTTCTTTATTGGTTGGATTTTTTGCAGCGATAATCGTATTGATAATAGGTGTTATATACGGCTCCATAGCGGGATATTTCGGCGGCAAAGTGGACCTTTTCATGATGAGATTGGTCGATATCATTTATTCCCTTCCGGACATGCTTATGATTATTTTGCTTTCGGTAGTGTTAAATGAAGTATTAGGTCCTAAAATAGAAGGAACATCCCTTGCAAAAATGGGAACGGACATGATTAGTATATTTATTGTATTTGCATTGTTATATTGGGTAAGTATGGCAAGGCTTGTGCGTGGTCAGATTCTTTCCATAAAACAAAACGAATATGTTTTGGCGGCGAGATCAATAGGTTCCAGCCCATGGAGAATTATAAAGAAACATTTGCTTCCAAACAGTATGAGTGTTATAATAATATCCACCGCATTACAGATTCCGTCTGCCATATTTACGGAAAGCTTCTTAAGCTTCCTTGGTCTTGGCGTATCAATACCAATGCCGAGCTTAGGCTCATTGGCATCGGATGCATTGTCTGGAATTTACAGCTATCCGTACAGACTGGTTATACCTGCACTGTTCATTTGGTTAATAGTTTTATCTTTTAACCTGTTAGGCGATGGGTTGAGAGATGCATTTGACCCAAAATTAAAGAAGTAGGAGGAA
>DAIMMU010000052.1:0-15097 GCA_036720515.1 Sedimentibacter sp. | reverse complement strand
AAATAAAGAAAAAAATTAATTCCTTTGATTAGGTTTAGCTGCTGTCAGCAAAAAAAGTCCACCTGTAGGTGGACTTTTAGCTTCGCTTCTTCCATCATTATTTGTGAAAAAAGGGAAAGACCCTTATGATTGAAAATTTTTCTTGTAGCTTTCAAATTCCCTTTCATTTGCCAAAACAAAATGCCCCGGCTCAATCTCAATCCATTCGGGTGGATTTGAAGCATAATCATAATGCTCCTTATCGGGTTGATAAATTTCAATAACCTTGCTTTTTTCAACCCTTGGATTTGGCGTCGGTATAGCGGACAAAAGCGACCTTGTATACGGATGAAGCGGGTGTGCAAACAATTTTTCCGTTTCAGCCAATTCAACTATTTTTCCTTTATAAATAACCGCAATTCTATCCGAAATAAATCTAACTACGGACAAGTCATGGGCTATGAATAAATATGTCAAATCCTTTTGTTTCTGTAATTCCGCCAATAAGTTAATAACCTGGGCACGTATTGATACGTCCAAGGCTGATATGGGCTCATCTGCTATTATCAATTCCGGCTCCATTACCAGCACCCTTGCAATACCTATACGCTGTCTTTGCCCGCCGGAGAATTCATGAGGAAATCTGCTTGCAAACTCAGGCAATAAACCAACATCTAACAATGCCTGTTCCACCTTCTTCTTTCTATCTTCCTCGGAACCGTAATTTTTCAGGTTGTAAAGTCCCTCTGAAACAATGTAGTCAACCTTGGCTCTTTCATTTAAGGATGCCATAGGGTCCTGAAAAATCATTTGAATTTTTCTTGTAAGTTCGGTATCTAATTCTTTGTCTATTTTTCCGCTTATCGTTTGACCTTTGTAAATTATTTCACCGGATGCGGCAGGGTTAATCCTTATGATAGCTCTTCCTATTGTTGTTTTTCCTGAACCGGATTCACCTACAAGTCCGAAAGTTTCCCCTTTATGAATATTAAAGCTGACGTCATTTACAGCTGTAAACTTTTTATTGCTCTTGCCGAATTCAACCTTTAAATTCTTAACCTCTAAAAGGATTTCTTTATTCAATGCCCTCACCTCTCTTTACTTCCATTTCCTTCATTTTTTGAATTAAAAGAGGCGGTTCAACCTTTGGCGCCCTGGGGTCCAGCAGCCAGGTTCTTGCTTTGTGAGTAGGGCTGACCTCAAAGTATGGAGGTCTTTCTTCAAAGTCTATTTTCAATGCATGGGGATTACGGGGTGCAAAAGCATCTCCCTTTATTTCCTTAAATAAGTTTGGAGGAGTACCCTTTATCGAATACAATGCTTCACCTTTGATGCCAAGTTGAGGCAATGATGACAGCAATGCCCATGTATAGGGATGCTTCGGGTCGAAAAATACTTCCTCGGACAATCCTAATTCAATTATGTCCCCTGCATACATAACCGCTATTCTATCAGCAACATTTGCTACTACACCTAAGTCATGTGTTATATAAATAATAGTTAACCGATATTTTTTCTGTAAGTTTTTCAGCAATTGAAGAATCTGCGCCTGAATGGTAACATCTAATGCAGTTGTAGGTTCATCACATATTAAAATATTTGGATTACATGCCACGGCTATTGCTATAACGACTCTTTGTCTCATACCGCCGGAAAATTCATGAGGATATTGATTATATCTTATTTCCGGGTCTGAAATACCAACATCGTTTAATATTTCAACAGCCAATTTTTTAGCTTCTTCACCCTTTAAATTTTGGTGAAGTTCTATTGACTCCTGAACCTGTCTTCCGACTTTTTTAAGAGGATTTAAAGAAGTCATTGGATCTTGAAAAACCATGGCTATTTCCTTTCCTCTTATCTTTATCCATTCATCCTCTGTTTTATATTTTGCCAAGTCATTACCTTGGTACAATATTGAGCCGCTTTCAATTCTTCCGTTAGCGTCCAACAATCCCATAAAGGATTTTGTAAAAACCGATTTTCCGGAGCCCGATTCACCGACTATTGCCAAGCTCTCGCCCTTATACAGTGTTAAAGATGCCCCTCTTATTGCAGTAAGCTCCTGTCCTCTTAAATTAAATTTTATAACTAAATCTTCAATTGATAATACTATTTCGTTGTTTATCATGATAACCTCCTACACGTGATTTCTTGGATCGGCTGAATCTGCGAAAACATTGCCGATTACATAGAAGGATATAGTAACAACAGATATTACGGCGGCAGGGAAGAATAATTGATATCTTTGGCTTGGGTCCATCATCAATGCCCTTCCCTCATTGATTAGATTGCCTAATGAAGGTATATCAACCGGCAATCCCATACCTATATATGACAAAAATACTTCATTGCCTATGGCAGCCGGTATGGCAAGAGCCATTCTGAGCATTATAACGGATACTAAATACGGCAACAGATTCTTTGTTATAATTCTGCCGGTAGGAGTTCCTAAACACCTTGAAGCTAAATTATATTCTCTGTCTCTTATAATTAATATCAAATTACGAACAAACCTAGCCATCTGAAGCCAGCCTGTCATACACATTGCAAATATTATAGTTGGTATGCTCGGTTTCATAATATATGTCAATATAATCAAAACTACAGTTGATGGTATGTTATCCCATACATTGTATATTTCTGTTATAATTGCGTCTAATTTTCTCACATATCCCCAAAGAGCTCCTATGGTTATTCCTACAATTGCTTCAAATATACCGACGGCAACACCTATATACAATGAGGTCCTTGTACCGCTCCAAAGCCTTGCCCATAAGTCCTGTCCGATTGAGTTTGTTCCAAAGATAAATTCATCGTTTGGCTGTACATTTCTGTACTGCAAGCCTGTATTCGGGTCTAAATATATTTTAGTAGGGCTTTTCTGATTTGGTAAATATGGTTGTACTAACGTAAATAAAACTACGGTAACAATTAATATTAAAAGCGCTACTGCCACTTTATTTTTCATAAAAACCTGTACTGTGGATCTCCAAAATGAATAATTTGAATAACCGGTTAGTTCACTTTTTGATTCATCATATTCTGCAAAATCAAATAAGGATGGATCTATGTTGTCAGCCATATTGTTGATAATTTTTTTGCTTGTCATTATCTTGATCCTCCTTCTTGCGATAATTTAATTCTTGGGTCAAATGATGCCATTAAAATATCCCCCAACATTAATCCAACAATTCCTATGGATGAATATAAAAGTACAAGGGCTTGAACCAATGTGTTATCCTGTCTTTGAATAGCAGTAACCAACAGTCCCCCTGTTCCCGGTATTGAGAATAAGGATTCGACATATATAGAACCGGATACCGTATAAAGTATGGATGCAGGCAAGTATTGTGCCATCGGAACAAAAGCATTTCTCATAACATGTCTTGTCATTATATCCTTATTTTTTAATCCCTTTGCTCTTGCCAATCTTACATAGTCCTTATTTAGTTCATCAACCATATAACGTCTTATCCACATAGCATAATATGCTATATTTACTAATGATAAGCATAGCACCGGAAGTATCCAGCTTTTTGGATCAGATTTACTGTAGAGCAAAGGCAGCTTAAATATATCCGTAAAATATACCTGTATCAGAAGGTAATATATTACCGCGGGCACAGCATTGGCACCTACAACATAACATGTCCCCAATTTATCCCAAAACTTGCCTTTAAATCTTGCCATAACGATTCCTAAGCTTAAGCCCACTATTAACGATACGGCCAGTGATGCCAGACCAAAACGAATGGATGTTATTAATTTATCTCCCAATATTTTTGTAATAGCAACCTTAGGTCTGTAGGTTATTGATTCACCTAAATCACCCTTCAAAATATCGGTGTAAAAATTCTTTAACTGTATATACCAAGGGTCTAAAAGCCCTAAGTTATTAAGCTTTGCCGTCTTTTGAGCTTCATCTAACTTATCGAAGCTTGCTCCAAAATATCCTTCTATAGGCATCATACGCATTAGCAAGAAAACCACGGTCACTACTATAATCAGCGTTAGCAATGACCTGGATAACCTAATTAAAATATATTTCATGCATTAACGCCCTCTCTTTCTTTTAATATGACTTGGTAAAACAGTAATTTTACCAGTTTATGCATGAAAATAACAAGGGGGCTAAATAGCCCCACAAATTACTTTTTAGCCGCTTCTTTTAATGCTGCCTCTCTGGCTGCCTGCCATTCTTGTTGAGCTGCTTCAAATTCTTCCGTATTCATTGGTTTAGCCAATAATTTTTGTCCCTTCCATCTTTCTGACGATATACCGAATGATGAATACGGGGCTTCAAAAGGATGAACCTTTGATGCTACGTAGCCGCCGCCACTTACATTGTACGGCATTACAAATGCATTATCTATCAACATAGCTTCCGCTTCAGCAAATAATTCAAATCTTTTAGCTAAATCCGTTACTTCCGCTTTAGCCTCGTTTACCTTAGCTTCATAAACTTCGAAAATATTTTGTCCGTCTGCTGTTACATCAGTTGTATATTCAGGGAAGTTGTAGTTAAATCCTCTCTCAAACGGGTCTGTATATGTTTGCGGGTCTGCATAGTCAGGTCCCCAGTTAACCTTCATAAAAGAATAGTTACCTGCACGTCTCGTTCCGTCAAGGAAGCCTGTGGGTGCATGAGGAAGCAGTGTTACTTCTATATAGTCTGCTCCAAGCGTAGTTTCTAACTGTTGTTTTACAACCTGAGCTTCGTTAGCCCATGATGTACTGTTTGTGTTGTAAGGCATCAATATTTTTACTGGGAATGTTGCTCCTGCCGCTGTTAATTCTTCAACTGCCTTATTTTTGTATTCAACTGCTTTATCCTTATCGAAGAAGTCTCCTTCTGTTATAGCCTTCAAAGCTCCTGTCTGAGTATAGTCCAAGCCACCCTGAGCCGCAAAGTTAGGAGGTGTTATTGTATTTATAATTCTATATTCCGGATTATAAGGTTCTTCCGTCTGCATTGCAGCAATTCTGTTAATTGCAGAAACTACCGATTTACGGAAATTAGGATTATTTACTGCTATCTTCCAATTTTCAGGCTCATATTGTGCGTCAAACTTAGGGTCAAAGTTAAATGCATAGAACCATGAGTAATTTCCTAATGTGCCCGGTCTAACCTGTGCTTTTAATTCAGGATTGTTCATCCATTCGTCAATGATTGAAGCCGGTAATTCAACTGCGGTAATTTCACCACGCTTATACATTTCTCCTGCCAATGAAGTGGCTTCTTTATTATATTTATAATTTAATTCAACTATATGAATATTTTCAGAATCCCAATATGTTGGGTTCTTAGTCAAAATTCTGTGCATCTGAGGCTCAAACTCCGACAATATATAAGCGCCGTTGTACAATAATGCAGAATTTGTTGTACCGAATTGGTCACCCATTTCCTCTAAGAACGGACCGTATGCAGGGAAGAAGCATACATAAGTAAGCATTGATTCAAAATACGGAACAGGTTCCTTCAATGTATAAACCAATGTATAATCATCCTCTGCTTTTATTCCTACTTCTGAAAAATCAGTAATATCTCCGTTGAAATATTCCTCTGCATTCTTAATTACACTGTAGAATAGGTTGGCTGTTGCAGATTCATTTTCAGGTACCAATATATATGCGGCCGCACTCACAAAGTCATGAGCAGTTGTTTCAGCAACTTCAGTTCCTTCAAAGTCAAGCCATTTAACACCTTTTCTTAAATGGAACGTCCAAGTCAAACCATCATCGGAAACTTCCCATGTTTCCGCCAATGCAGGCTGAAGCACTCCATACATATCATAATCAACCAAAGTATCAACTAAATTTGCAGCTAATGCAAATTCAACATTTGTAGTTGTGGTTAAATAGTTTATAGTCTGAATTTCTTCAGCATAAACTGTCTTGTACACTTGCTCCTCAGCGTATTTTCCTCCATCAGCGTCTTCAGGCTGTTCCTCAGCGGGTCCGGGTGTTTCCGGCGTCTCAGGTGTTTGCGATACCGGTGGTTTTCCTCCTGAGCATGCAGTTAATATCATTGCTAATATTAACAATAGAGATAATATTTTTTTCATTTTATCCTCCTAATAATTTTATAATTAAATTAGTTAATACTAATAAAACTATCTGAATTCGTTTGCTTATATTAAGAATTCGTTTGCTTGATTATATAAAAATGGTGCACCTGAGAGGAATCGAACCCCCGGCACATGCCTTAGGAGGGCACTGCTCTATCCTACTGAGCTACAGATGCACATATAACTTTTTAAAAATCTTACACTATTTTTCTTGTTTTGTCAATATGATTGTTCCCCTGTAAAATTGACAAATACTTATAATTATTCTATTTGTATTTACTGTATTCATTTATGTTTTAATCAATAACTTAATATCTTGTTTAGATATCAGCATTTAAAGCATGTGTAATAATTTGTAAAATTTGAAGGTTTTATCATATTTATGCACTATTATTTTTTTAAATTAATGAAATAAATTCAAAATGTTAAAAAATTCTACATTTTTCTACATAGAAAAATAAGTTTTACTATTAATTATAATAATAAACTTATTTTTATTAAACCTAAAACAGATTTCGGAAAAACCTGGATATTATCACTAAAATATTGGCTTTTTCTACATCTTCTTTTACCGTGGCATCAACGTGTCCAATTTCTTCTCCGTTAACAAGAATGCTTATTGTGCCTATTTTTTCGCCTTTAGAAAATGGAGCTTTAACCGATTCATTGTATGTTATTTTGGTTGTAACCACATCTTGGTTTTTTATTACCTTATAATAATCCGTTGAAGGAAAAATATCAACTTTCCCTGATTTTGAATTTGAAATATAAACCTTATCAATTGTTTCGGAAGTATCGGTTAAATTCAACTTTATGAAGTTATTTTTCCCATACTCCAAAATTTGCGTTGTTTTACTTAATCTATCCTCATGGGTCTGGGCACCTAATATAATTCCTATAAGTCTAAAATCCTGTCCCTTTCCTATAACGGGCATGGTTGACACAAGGCAAATCCCCGCCTTGTCGGTATATCCGGTTTTTAAGCCATCAGCCCCATCAATTATTCCCAATATTGGATTTGTTGCTGTTTTTCTGTAATTCCTTTCGGTAACAATAAGCTCAGGTTGTTTTGTTACTTCCAAAATTTCAGGATATGTGCTTAACACATGTCTTGTTAATTTATATAAATCTGAAACAGACATATGATTTTGACCGGTATCCTCATCATTTATAGGCAATCCGTGAGGATTAACAAAGCTTGCGGACAAAAGACCAAGCTCTGATGCTTTTGCATTCATCATACTGACAAAATTATCCTCAGTTTTTCCAACATATTCGGCTATTGCAGTTGCGCAGTCATTTCCCGACACTATGAGCATTCCGTTTACCAAGGTTCTAAGCTTAACCGATTCACCTGATATAATACCAAAATTGCTGCCTTCTGTAGCCGCAGCATGTCCGCTTATTACAACATCATCATCAAGTGATATTTCACCTGAAGCAACCTTGTCCATCATCAGGGTATAAGTCATGAGCTTTGAAATGCTGGCAATTGCCAATTGTTGATTTATATTATATTCATAAAGTATTTCGCCTGTTTCCAAATCTCCGAGCAAGGCGCCCTTAATGTTGTCATTTATATTTATTTCTGCAAATACAACAGTATTTGTAAGCATAATGATTAATAAGCACAGAGAAAGTATCTTGCTGATTTTCTTCATAAAATCCCTCCAATCAATTATGCTTCAATTATATATTAGTTCATGAATAAATGCATTACCAAAATTAAAAACTTGTTGAAAAATTTGTCAATACATCAAATTTTGTCGAAATTATTTTCATATTCACTTTACTCCATATGTTAACCGGCAGCCTTTACTATTTTCAGATATTCATCTATTATTAAATCTCCCATCTTATCCAGAGGATTCTTACATAGAAAGTCAACAAATACCTTAGAAAAATTTGATGTTGCATTCACATCGATGATATATGGACCATTGTCATTTACAATTACATCAATACCACCCATCTTTATATTCAATATACTTAATGTATCTATTACTAAATTTTCTATCTGCTTGTCTAATTTGTGAACATGTTCATAAACAGCACCTCTATGATATGAAGATATTCCTTTTTCATCCATGCTTCTTTTAACCGCAGAAAAAATTTCTTCATTGATTACTTCAATTCTAAGGGTATAATTATCAATGGATTTTATATATTCTTGAAAAATAAAATCTATGGCAGGCAATGTATTTAAAAACTCAAATAACTCTTCCGTGTTGTCGACCTTCCCCGTATATGTTGATCTGCCTCCTCTATTCGGTTTGACTATGCATGGGAATTTAATTTTATCAACAGAAAAATCCCTGCTGCTGCAATAAATTTCCGGAGTATTAATATTATTGTCCCGCAAGGTTTTACATACAAGCAGCTTATCAAAATCGTACATTAAAGCCTCGAAGGAGTTTATCATGGGAATTTTTTTTTCATGTAATTTCCTTAAAAAGTCAATACCCTTATAATATGTTTTTACGTGACCCCTGAAATATGAGCTTGGAAAAATTCTGTTGACAATCAATTTGGCGAAACTAAAAAATTCCGCATCAAACACAGCTTCCTCAAAATTAATAAACAATACCTCAAAACCTTTTTTGACTAAATAATCTCTCAAATAAATGTTTGACCATTCTTCCGATTCATAAATTATCGCAATACTCATTTGCCACCTCTATTAGAATTTTTTTATACAATATCTCCGCCATCATATGATTCTCCGCCGGCATCAGGCATAATGCCGTACCTGATTGACCAAACATCTTTGTATTTTAATGCTTGCGAATGAATTTTATCAATATCCTCTGTTCCGGTCTTTATAACCTTGGCAGGTATCCCCGCAACAACAGAAAAAGGAGGTATTATCTCGTCCTTTTTAACTACCGCACCTGCAGCTACAATGCTTCCCCTTCCTATAACAGCCCCATCCATTATAATTGAGCCCATTCCTATTAAGCAATGATCTTCTATTTTACAGGCATGAACTATTGCATTATGACCAATTGTTACATAATCTCCTATAATTGTCGGGTAATCATTGGAAACATGTACAACACTGTTATCTTGAATATTTGTATACCTGCCTATTTCTATATAGTTCACATCTGCTCTTACAACAGTGTTAAACCAAATACTTGAGTATTCTTTTATTGTTGCCTTGCCTATTATATGAGCACCTTCGGCAATATATGTTTTTTTATCAATAATTGGTTTATTCCCTTCAAATTCCTTAATCATTTTTACCTTCCTTACTGATTTATGTTTTTTAAAAAGCTTGATATTTCTTCAAGTAATTCATCAATATTATCTACATTAAATGACAGATTTTCGACAGGACACATTCCTGACCTATCGCGATTTTCTATATATGGGACAGATTTTTCATATTCATATATAATAGGTGTGTTTTTTAAAACGTTTATTGCACCTTCGGAAATAAGCGTCGTGCTTAATTCTTTAATACCTGCATATTCGTAAATCATTGCAGCTGCTCTTCCTACAACCTTGTCAGCTGCACTTGAGCCCTGAAGTTCACCTTTAAGTTCATTAAGGGCTGTGTAAACAGGCTTAATTCCTCTTCCTTCACTTGAAAAAATCATTCTTTTATCCTTAACAATAACTATTACCTTTTTTCCATTATCCAATAGACTCTTTGCTATTTCAATATCCTTCATTATTTACTCCACTTTCAAACTTGTATTAATTTATTATAAAATACTATTGAGACTATTGCAATAAAAAACCGGCATATGCCGGTTTTTTATTTCTCCTGTTTCACATTTTATTTTGTAATCTTTTCTAACCCTCTCATATAAGGTCTTAAAGCTTCCGGAACAGTTATTGTACCATCTTCATTCTGGTAATTTTCAAGAATTGCGGCAAATGTTCTTCCGACTGCAAGCCCTGAGCCGTTTAATGTATGAATAAATTCAAGCCTTCCTTTTTCTGCGGGTCTGAATTTAATATTTGCTCTTCTTGCCTGGAAGTCTTCAAAGTTTGAGCATGACGAAATTTCAACATATCTGTTGTAGCTTGGCATCCATACCTCTAAGTCATACGTCTTTGCAGAACTGAAACCTATATCCCCCGTACAAAGTTCTACAACCCTATATGGAAGACCTAATCCTTTTAATATTTCTTCAGCAAAATTAGTCAATATTTCAAGCTGTCTATAAGAATCTTCCGGTTTTGCATACATAACCATTTCCACCTTATCAAACTGGTGATTTCTGATTAAGCCTCTTGTATCTCTTCCCGCAGATCCGGCTTCCGCCCTGAAGCATGGAGTGTAAGCAGTCATATACATGGGAAGATCTTTTTCATCCAACACTTCATTGCGGTAAATATTGGTAACGGGAACTTCAGCAGTAGGAATTAAATAATATTCTTTTTGATTAAGCTTAAACATATCTTCTTCAAATTTCGGAAGCTGTCCGGTTCCAATCATACTATCCTTATTTACCATAAATGGCGGAGATATTTCCGTAAAACCGTGATCCAAAGTATGTTTATCAAGCATATATGCCGTAATTGATCTTTCTAATTTAGCCCCTATGCCCTTGAACATAGAAAAACGAGTTCCGGTAATTTTGGTTGCTCTTTCAAAATCAAGAATTTCTAAGTCTACACCTAAATCCCAGTGTGCCTTTAATTCAAAATCGAACTTTCTTGGTTCTCCCCATCTTCTTATTTCCTTATTATCCTCATCTGATAAGCCGATAGTGATATCAGGGTTTGGTGTGTTTGGAATATTTAACAGCTCTTTTTCAATTTTTTCATCAATTTCTTTTATTTTAGCTTCAAGTAATTTTACCTTATCAGCTAATTCCTTCATTTCCTGAAGTATTCCCGACACATCTTTTCCTTCCTTTTTAAGAATAGGAACCTGTTTAGATACTTTGTTTTGCTCTGCCTTCATATTTTCCGCTTCAACAAGTTTTTCTCTCCTAACTTTGTCTAAATCAAGGACCTTATCTAAACTAAGTTCAGGATTTCTTCTTTTTAACAGTGCTTCCACCTCTTGCGGATTGTTTCTTATTCTTTTAATATCTAACATTTTGTATACCTCCATTATTTATTGATATTATTTACTAATTTATTTGCTCTTTACATCACATATTTTGCGGTTGACCTACCAACCATCTGTTCTTCGCTATCGCTCGAACATATGGGGTTAGGGCACATCGCAGTCTCCGTTCACCATTTTGCTTGTTCGCTGACACTCTCACAAAATGGGAACTCGTTGCGGTTGACCTACCAGCCATCTGTTCTTCGCTATCGCTCGAACATATGGGGTTAGGGCATACAAAAACTCTCGCCTCAATTTAGAGACGAGAGATACTCGCGGTGCCACCCTAATTATTATACCAAACAGTAAATTCCTCTCATCCCGCAGAACAATCTGCTCAGGAAGAAGTGTACCCGTATTTATGTATAATCACTTGTAGAAGTTAACGCCTTCAACGTCTGAGTTGTTACGCTCAGATACTCCGGAACGGATTCAACAGCTATAATACCGACTCGCACCACCCGCCGGCTCTCTTGAAAAAATTTGCTGTTTACTGCTTTCCATCATTGTTATATTTGGATAATATAATAACATTTTAAATTTGTCAAGCTTAATTTAATGTATTGTCTTAATTGTCTTAATTTAATGTATTGAAGGTGATATGATGCATAAAGCTTCAGATACATCTTCATTCCTGTTATAAATCATATGATTGTTGTTTTCAGGAACAATTATGCTATCCCCCTTTGATAAGGTGTAAATATTATCACCCACATGACACTCTATTTCTCCATGTAAAACATATATACATTCCTTAGTTTCATGCATTATACTGTGGTTGCTTGCCCAAGTTTTCGGATTCAGCTTAAAAAGAAATGCTTCACATCCTATTTTTTTATCACCGTTTTTTAATAATGGAGTAATATACTCCAATTCAACATTTACGTTGTTTAATTTAACTTTTGTTCTTTCATTTTGAGGTATTGTTACAATATCAGTATCGGACTTTTCCAAAAACAATACTGAAAGAGGTACCTCCAATGCTTGTGATAATCTTTTTAAAACTGATAAAGAAGGAGATATTAAATCCCTCTCAATTTGTGATATGTATCCTGAGGTCACATTAATTTTTTCTGATAATTCGACAATTGTTAAATTCTTGTTTTTTCTAATACTTCTTATCTTTTCCCCTATCATTCTACACACCCTTATCATATACTTTATACTAATATTATACACTAAATATATGTCCTGTCACGTATAAATTTAGTAAATTGGTTAATTTTTTGACAAAATTTTAGTTATTGCAACATATATACTGGATAATTAGATAAATTATAACGAAAATAGTTATATGAGCATCAAGAAATTACAATAATTTAATCTTTATTATGTAAAGTCTGATTTTTACTTTTCATATACTGCTTAGTATGATATAATTATCTATTAATACTTTTTATCATTTAATGTTATGCGTAAGGGGATATAAAATGTTAGATAATAACGACAAGTATACAGAGGAAATCAAATATCTCGATGAAATTATAAATTTGTTAAAAGATAAATTGGAATATGAAACAAGCAATCTAAAAGATCAAAAGGCTGATTTGATTGAATCAAGAAGGGAAATGTGGGAAAATACAACCCATTCATCTGCTGACTTCGATAAGCTTTCAGACTTAAATCAATATTTAAGTGCTCTTCAAGCTCAAACCTTTACCTACACCGAGCTTGCAAAACGTATTTCAAAATATGAAAAGTTGCTTGATAATCCTTATTTTGCACGAATTGATTTTACTGAAGAAGGATATGACGATACTGAAAAAATTTATATAGGGCTTTTTAATTTAATGGACGATGAAACCCATGAGATTAAAGTATATGATTGGCGTGCGCCGATATCGGGCATTTACTACAGAAACGAAGTAGGTCCCGTTGAATACAAAGCTCCCGCAGGATTGATAAAAGGATTTGTATCCCTTAAAAGACAGTTTAAAATTACAAAGGGTAAAATGGAATACTTTTTTGACAGCAATATCAATATTCTTGATGAAATGCTCATGGCAGCGCTGTCGAAAAATATGACCTCCAAAATGAAAACTATTGTTGAAACAATACAGAAACAACAAGATTTAATAATAAGAGACCTGTATAATGATTTATTGGTAGTTCAGGGAGTTGCAGGCAGCGGCAAAACATCGGTAGCTTTGCACAGAATTGCATTTTTAATGTATCAGGGTCTGAATTTAAAATTAAGTGCCAACAATATTATAGTTATTTCACCGAATCCGCTGTTTTCAAAATATATATCCAATGTTTTGCCGGACTTAGGAGAAGAAAATATTAATGAATATACCTTTGAGAATATTTTTCTTAAATTATTTGAAAACAAACTGTCCATGAAAACAAAAAGTGAGAACTTTGAAAATATTATCAATGCAGAAACTGAAGAAAAAAGAAATTTTTTAAGAGCATATGATGAGTTTAAAGGTTCACATATTTTTGTTAAAATTATAGATAGATTTATCGGTTATTACGAACATAAGCTATTGCCTTTTGATGACGTATATTACAACGGACAAGTAATTGAAAAGCGCGAGCTTTTAAAAGCTTTTCTTTTAAGCGGCAAGCTTAATATGCCTACTGCTAAAAAATTGAAAATTATCGAAAGCAGAATATTGGAAAAAGTTCGTGAAATGAAAAATATCAGACGAAGCAAAATTGAAACTGCCGTAAATAAATTAAATAACCATGAATTTGAAATTAAATCTTTTACAAGAGTACTTGCGGCTAAGGAAACCCAGCTGTTAACAGATAAGCTGCGAAAATTTACGGAATTTGAAAGCTATGAAATCTATAAAAAATTATTCTCTGATATAAATATTTTTAAAAAAGTATCAAAGGGTCTTGACCTTCCGGAAAATATAGATGAAATAATAAGCTATACTAATTCTGCTTTAGCGGATCCATTCAACATTCCTTACTCTGATGGAATAGCACTGATGTATTTAAAATTAAAAGCTGAAGGTTGTGACCTTTTCAGCGGAATAAAACAGATTGTTGTTGATGAAGCCCAGGATTATTACCCTATACACTACTATATCCTGAAAAATCTATACCGATATGCAAGGTTTACGATAGTAGGTGATATTAATCAGTCTATCGAAAAGAGTAGCAGCATATCATTATATGATGATATCATATCAATATTTAACTTTGAGAAAAGCAATAAGGTATTCCTGAATAAAAGTTACAGAAGTTCCTACGAAATAAACATATTCAGTACAAAACTGTTGGATGTGGGAAACAGGACGGAATTTTTTAAAAGAAGCGAAGAAGAACCAATTATTAATAAGGCACAAAGCAGTTCCAACCTACAGGATGAAATTGTGAAAACCATAGAAAAATATAAATTACAAGGTTTCAGTTCAATTGCTGTAATATGCAAAGACAGAAAAGAAGCAGCCGAGCTTTATTTTAATCTGAGCAGCAGAATTAAAATAAAATTAGTAGACTATTTAGATTATGACAGCATTTTGGAAGGAACATTAATCATGCCTGTTTACTTGGCTAAAGGGCTTGAATTTGATGGGGTTATAATATATGAAGCGAATGATAAAAAATATAATACGGACTATGACAAAAAACTGTTATATATTGCATGCACCAGAGCATTACACAGACTGTCACTGTTTTATACCGGGAAAATCAGCAGGTTTTTAAAATAAAATTTCTTTGTTATAACGAACTCCTAATACTGAATATCAGGTTTATTTTAATAAAAAAAATATTGTTACATCAAGACGCAATTATCACAAAATATGAAGTCAATTGCGTCTTGTGTAAAGAATTCGAAAAAAAAGGTCGTCGACATAAATCGAAGACCTTTTTTAATGGAGCGGGTGATGGGAATCGAACCCACACAGCCGGCTTGGGAAGCCGGAACTCTGCCACTAAGCTACACCCGCAATAACAATATGGTTACCTTATAATTATATGGCAGAGCAATACAAAAATCAAGATTTATATTATCAAG
>DAIMMU010000051.1:0-15152 GCA_036720515.1 Sedimentibacter sp. | reverse complement strand
AAATGAAAAAATGCAATTTTTTATGGTATTTTAAAAAGTTTATTCCTCACTGCTGCTCAAATAACAGCTCTGAGGATTAAATATTTTACGCAACAAAAATATGTTGAAAATGCTGAATATGCCGGTGAAATATGATAAAATAAAATAAAAAAGTTTACGCAAAGGAAAATTTTATCATGAGTAATCAGCTAACAAGTATGAAGAAGAAGATATTAAGGGAAAAAGATAAAGGAATAATAGATTTTGTAAAAATGCAAAATCACTTTTTCCCTAATTTTATTGAAAGATTAGGGAAGGTAGACGATCCTAGAAAAGAAAATTACATAGAGTACGCAAGCGAAGAATTATTGTATCCGCTAATTTTAAAGAATACATGTACAATAGAAACAATGAGACAAATGACGGAATGGTTCGGAGACGCTAATTGTACTTCAAATCTAGAAAAGCTAATGGGACGAAAGATAGAAAATATAGCACATTACGATACTATCAATAATTTTTTAGAAAAATTGGATATTAATGAATTAAGTAAAATAAAGTTAGGAATGGTAAAGACTTTAATTCGAAACAAATCATTTTATCAAGCAAGAATGCAGGAAAATCAGTGGATTGTAATACTTGATGCTACAGGGCTATATCATTTTCGCGAAAAACATTGTGATAACTGTTTAGTAAAAGAAATAACAGATAAAAAGGGAAATAAAAAGAAAATTTACTATCATAATGTTCTTGAAGCAAAGATAGTGCTAGCAGATAATATAATATTAAGTCTTGGAACAGAATTCATAGAAAATGAATCTGAAGATGTGGAAAAACAAGATTGTGAGATAAATGCGTCCAAACGATTGCTAAATAGAATTAAAGAAGAATTTCCTAAACTAAAGATATGTATACTTGGTGACAGTCTTTATGCAGCGGAAAGTATAATAGATATATGTAAAGACAGTGGTTGGAATTACTTGTTAAGCTGTAAAGATGGCAGGCAGAAAAATTTAATTTTGGATTATAGGTATGTAATAGATAGCGGCGAATATGGAGAAAAGGAAAATATTCTTAAAGAAGAAAAAGGCATTGCAAAATATGTGAACCATGTTGAAGAGATAACAGGTAAAGATTTTATAGCAAATATATTTGAATATGAATACGAACAAATAAACAAAAAAACAAATAAAAGGACTATGGTAAATTTTCAGTGGATTACAGATATAGAACTTACAAACAGAAATATTGAAGAAATGGTTAAGTACGGACGTAAAAGATGGAAAATTGAAAATGAAGGGTTTAATACACAGAAAAATATATTGTATAAGATTGAGCATTTAAACAGTAAAAATCCAAATGCAATGAAAAATCATTATTTATTAACACAAATAGCAGACATATTAATGCAGCTTTATCTTGCAGGAACTAATGTTTTAAAAGAGTTGAAACAAACAATAAAAAATACATCCTCAAGATTACTAGAAACCTTTCGACGAGCAATAGTAACTGATGAAGATGTATCATACATTAAGAAATACACAACAGTGCATTTCGTCTAACAATGTAATTGTACCACAGGAGGTGGTCTATGAGAAGTATAAATTTTAATTAAATACTAAAAAATATCCACAATCCATCCACAGGATTTGTATAAAAAGGGGAAATATATCCTTTAGATGTGGATAAAACAGCTTTGAATTCACATAACTGTTGATGAATTCAAAAAAATAAAAGAATGTAATTTTAGATAGTATTTAAAAAAGTTTATTCCTCATCGCTGCTCAAATAAACATATTGTTGATAAATAAATTAGGTAGTGATATAATTCATTTTAATATGCAAATCAGGCAGTGGTTTACCGAAATATCATATAATTCAATTTATTAAATATTTATTTGTTATGGCAATATAGTGACCGGAGGACTTAATATGAAGCTTAAGACAATTGGAACAGCAGCAATAATTGCTTTATTAACTATTTTTAGCAAGCAGGATGCACATGCTATAGACACGATACTTAGGGTTGCTTATGAACCAAATTTACCGCCATATCAATTCTTGGAGAAAGATTTTCATGCAGGTATACATATTGATGTATTAAACAGTATAGCAAAAAATAATAAATTTATAATGGAATATATACCCATGAAAACGACTACGGAATGCATAGATGCATTAAGTGAGGGCAAGGTTGATATAGTTCTTGGAATAAATCCTAATTGGAACTATAAATATAATTATCTTTTGACAGAAAATATATCTGAATCATATATTTGTGTTGTTGCACCTAATGAGAAACTTGGCAACTTAAGCCATAGTTTAGGGATTAATAGTATTACTGCATCCTTGGAGGATGGCTCCATTAGGTATTCTTATATTCAGAATATGAGAAACTTAAAGTATATAGTATCATCTAATCAAGTTAATAATTTCAACGTATTTATTATGAATAAATCAGATATATTGATTGGGGTAAAGCATAGCATAATGTATCAGTTGGAAAAGGCTAAATTATCGGACAAATACACAATAATCAACAATTATATTTCATCGATAGAATATTCTATGGCTGTAAGGCAAGGAAACGAAGAACTTCTTAAAAAGCTTAATGAAGGCATATTAAAATTGAGGGTAGATGGTGAGTATGACGATATATATAATAAATGGATTAACGAAGAAAAGTATGAAGTCAATAAAATATTAAAGAAAATATTTTTAATAATTTTAGCATTTATATTAGTATTGATATTTAATATTAGAATTAATAGGCTTTTGCAAAAACAAGTAAATCAAAAAACAAAAGAGCTTCAAAAGATAAATAAAGATTTAGAAAAACAAATGATTGAAACAAGAAATCATAATGAACTTAAAAATTGTATTGTTGAAAATAGTCCAAGCAGTATAGTTGCTTTTGACACAAATTATGTAATAACAATATTTAATAAGAATGCATATAAATTTTCCGATGGCGGTGAATGTACTGTAGGCAAGAATATTTTTGAGGTTAGATTTTTAAATACTATTCTTAGTGATAAAAAAGACGAAATTTTCTTAAAGGGTGCTGAATTTATCAATAAAGGGATTGTTTTAAAAAGTAAATTTAACAATGATATACATTATAGATACAGCATATATCAATTATTTGATTTTAATGACAATGTCAGGGGGGCAATATTAAGTATCGACGATATAACGGCTGAGGTTATTGCCAGAGAAGAAATTCACGAGAAAGAAAAGAATAAAGCCCTTAATCAAATTATTGCAGGTATTGCCCATGAGATAAGAAACCCTTTAATGTCGATAAAAACATTTGCAGAGCTTATTCCCGTAAAAAAGGACAGTGAACATTTTCAGGACATGTTCTCCCAATTTGTTCCAAAGGAAGTGGAAAGAGCTAACAAATTAATCAAAAATTTAATTGATTATGCAAAACCATATAATGAGAATAAAGAGTTTGTATGTGTAAAAGATATTATTGATTCTTGCACGGTTCTTATTATTCCCATTTTAAAAGATAAAAAGATTTTATTAAATACTTCAATAGCAAATGGATTAACCTTGTTTACAAATAAAAACCAATTAAAACAGGTATTAATCAACATTATTTTTAACAGTATTCAGTCGATAGAAGAAAAAATAGATAACAAGAAAATAAATACATACTTTAATGTTAATATTAAAGCTTGGGAAGATGAACAAAATATTTTTATACAAGTAGAAGATGAAGGCATGGGTATGACACAGGAGCAATTAAAAAAGTCTGTAGAGCCGTTTTATACTACAAAGGTTAGCGGTACGGGAATAGGATTATGGATGTCTAAGCAATATGTGGAGGGCAACAACGGAACAATGATTATTGAAAGTAAAATTTGCAATTTTACTAAAGTTACTTTAAAATTCAGGAGGAAGGCATGAAAAAAACTATACTGATAATTGATGATGAAATTGCAATTTGCACATCTCTTACTTTAGCTTTAGAAGATGAATATGATGTTGAGGCAGCTTCCGATCCTGAAAAAGGGATAAGCTTGTTGGAGAAAAAATGCTTTAATTTATGTATATTAGATTTGAAAATAGGTGAATACAACGGTATTGATATATTGAAAAAAATCAAGCAAATTGATAAAAATATAATTGTAATTATGATGACAGCATATGGGAGTATCAGCTCATCTGTTGAAGCTATGCAAAACGGAGCATATAATTATCTTACCAAACCATTGGATATAACGGAATTGCATATTGTAATAAATCAAGCCTTAGAGTATCAAACATTAAATAACAAGGTTGAGTATTTAAGCAAAGAGCTTGAAAATAAGTACATATATAATGGTATAATAGGCAGAAGCCCGCTTATGAAGGGTGTGTATAAACTCATTGACAGAGTAAAGGATGTGGATACAAATATTATAATCACGGGAGAAAGCGGCACCGGCAAAGAATTGGTAGCAAGAGCCATACACTTTTCAGGGAAGCGCAAAAAGGAAAGATTCGAAGAAATTAACTGCGCGGCTATACCAGAAAATTTATTGGAAGAAGAATTATTTGGGCATAAAAAGGGTTCATTTACAGGAGCGGTGGAAGACAGAAAAGGGAAATTTGAAGTTGCCGATAACGGTACAATTTTTCTTGATGAAATAGGTGATATGCCACTTGCTTTGCAGGCTAAATTGTTGAGGGTTTTAGAGCAAAAAGAGTATACCTCAATAGGAAGCAATGAAAAAAAGAAATTAAATATAAGATTTATTGCTGCAACGCATAAGGATTTAAAAAAGCTGGTACAAAAGAGGGAATTCAGAGAGGATTTATATTTCAGGCTGAATGTAATAGAAATAAAATTACCTTCGCTAAAGGATAAGAAACAAGATTTGCCTATATTATTCAATCACTTTATTCAGCAATATAATGAAGAGCTTGATAAAAATATTAAGGGATTATCTAAAGAGGCTGAAAAATTGTTATTAGATTATAATTATCCCGGAAATGTCAGGGAATTATCAAATATAATAGAATACGCAATGGTATTGTCAATAAATGATATTATAGAAATCGGTGATTTGCCGGATGAGGTTAGAAATAATAAAAAAGCTATATATAAAGATACTGTTTACTTTGAAGACATAGTAGGACTAAAATTAAAAGAAATAGAAAAAAAGGTCATAGGCGCAAGCTTAGTAAAGAATGGCGGGAATAAAAAGAAGACGGCAGAAATGCTTGGAATAAGTGATAAGGGGTTATGGAATAAAATAAATGAATATAATTTATAAATTATATGATTCGGTAATATTTACATACAGCAAGTAAATATTACCGATTATTTTTAAAAGCTTTACTTCGTTTTGATGGATACCAAAAAGCCAATCGGACAAATAAGCATATCTAAAGCTTGAAATTGCAATATTTTAATTATATTCATTTTGATTGCCCGTAAATTGGCATACTTTGTGCAATATTAGTTAATGAGATTATAAATGAAATCAAGGAGGAAGGAAAATTGTTTAAGAAAAAAGGAATTAGAATCATATGTTGTTTGTTAATTTTAACTTTTGTATTAGCCGGATGCGGAAATAACTCCAATTCAACTCCGGGTTCCGACAAAGGAGGTTCTGCCCCTTCAAATGGCGGTGTAAAAAGAGAGGATTTAATATTTGCATTGGCTGCTGAACCAACCAGCTTAGATCCAAAGGGCTCAAATGATACGGTATCATTCAGGGTAATGAACCAGGTTTTTGATACTTTAGTAAAAACAGATTCCGATGGCACTATAGTTCCGGGTCTTGCGGAAGAATGGAAGGTATCGGAAGATAATACGGAAATAACCTTTAAAATCAGGGAAGGTGTTAAGTTTCATAATGGAGATGTTATGACTGTAGATGACGTTGTATATTCCGTTAACGAAGCAATAAAATCTAATTTTACAAAGAGAACAACAAATACCATGAAGGAAGCTGTAAAAATTGATGATTCCACAGTTAAACTAATATTAAATCAGCCTTATGGTCCTGCCTTGAAATGCATGGCAACAATCAGTATGGGTATTGTAAACAAAAGAGCAATGGAAGAAAATCCTGATGGATTTGCAAGAAACCCTATAGGAACAGGCCCTTACAAATTTGTTGAATGGAAGACAGGAGAAAAATTAGTATTTGAAAGGTTTGATGATTATTACAGAGGAGCTGCTTCCATAAAGGACTTAACCTTTAAGATTTTAACCGATCAAAATACAGGAGTTATTGCTTTGGAAAACGGCGAAGTAGATGTTCTTGAAACATTTCCAAAGAGTGCAAGAAAGAGTTTAATAGAAAATGAGAACATTTCTTTCTATGAAACCGAATCCGGCTTATATTATCATATTTCATTCAATAATGAAAAGGGTATCTTCAGCAATAAGAAATTAAGACAAGCGGTAAGCTATGCAGTAGACAGGGAATCTCTTATTATAGGAGCGTTTGAAGGTGCGGCCGTTCCGGTAGAATGTCCGATACCGCCAAGCTGCTTCGGTTATGTTGAGGATTTCAAAGGTAATGAATTCAATCCCGATAAGGCAAGAGAACTGCTGGCAGAAGCCGGTTACCCGGATGGACTTACGGTTACTATGAAAACATTAGAATCGGCATCTTATACTATACCTACGGAAATAATACAAGCGCAATTAAGAGAAGTAGGAATAAATGCCGAAATAGAAATAATGGAAAGAGGAGCTTTCTTATCAGAAGTATATGATGAAAATGATTATGAAATATCTTTGGTTAATATAGTTGTTCCGGTTACCGATGCTGATTTTGCTGTTTTCGGAAGACTGCACAGCAGTATGAAGGGCAGTGGAAATAATATACAAAGATGTGATATTCCTGAACTTGACGAGTTAATAATGAAGGGAAGATCAACTCAAGACGAGGCAGAAAGAAAAGAGTATTATGAACAAATCAGTGAAATAGTTAAGGAAGAAGCTATTTTGATTCCTTTACTTACAGATATGAGTGCGATTGCTGCCAATAAAGATTTAAAAGGCGTAGAACCAAGTGCTGTAAGTTATTACTTTGTATATAATTATTCATGGTAATAAGCAGTAATATAAATATTTAATTAGATAGAAAACATATGGAGGAAGCTATGCTAAGGTATTTATTAAGAAGAACTTTTCAAATGATTCCTGTATTGTTAGGTATATCATTTATTATATTTTCAATAATGGCTTTTACTCCTGGAGATCCTGCGAAGTTAATATTAGGTGAAAATGCCACTGTAGAAGCTGTTACGGAGCTAAGAGAGGAAATGGGATTAAATGAAAATTTCTTCGTCAGGTATTTTAAATATGTTTTGGATGCCCTGAAAGGAGATTTTGGGGTATCCTATAGAAATAAAATACCGGTTTTTGACGAGTTGTTTTCAAGATTTCCAACAACTTTGAAGCTTACTTTTTGGGCAATATTTATATCTGTAATTATCGGTATACCTGTAGGTATTATTTCGGCTGTTAAGCAATATACCATAATTGATAATTCAAGTCTTGTTATAACTTTGATATTAACATCCATACCGGGATTTTGGCTGGGGCTTATGCTAATAATGTTATTTTCATTGAAGTTAGGCTGGCTTCCGGCAACCGGAATAGATACATGGAAACATTTCGTTTTACCTTCAGTAACTCTTGCGGGATCATGCATGGCAACAGTTATAAGAATGACAAGGTCAACAATGCTTGAAGTAATAAGACAAGATTATATAAGGACTGCAAGAGCAAAGGGAGCCGACGAGAAAAGGGTAATATTAAAACATGGATTTAAAAATGCATTATTACCAATAATCACAGTTGTAGGGCTTACCTTTGGGCTGCAGCTCGGAGGGGCAATTATAACTGAAAGTGTTTTTGCTATACCGGGACTTGGTACATTAATGGTTACTTCAGTGAGAATGAAAGATATACCAATGGTTATGGCATCTGTATTATTCATTGCTTTTGCTATAGGGATTATTAATTTAATAGTTGATATACTTTATGCATTTATAGATCCAAGGGTAAAGGCACAATATGAAAAGAAATAGTAGGTGTTATTATGGAAAAAGACATTAATAATATTGATAAATCAAAAGCAAAAATCAAAAAAAGAAGTCAGCTTAAATCTATTGTATATAGATATAAGAAAAACAAATTAGCTATTTTAGGGGCTGTAATATTTCTCGTTTTAATAATTATATCGATATCAGCTGATTTAATTGTTGATTTTGAAAAGGATGCAGTTGCTCAGAATATGAAAGAAAGGTTAATGACACCCAATGAAGACCATATATTTGGAACTGACCAATATGGAAGGGATATTTTTGCAAGAATAATTTTCGGTTCAAGAGTATCTTTATTTGTCGGCTTAATTACTATAGCCATATCATTGACATTTGGTTCCTTAATAGGGGCAACCGCAGGTTACTATGGCGGCAAGACGGATGATATTTTAATGAGAATAATGGATATATTTTTAGCTATACCCTCATTGCTTCTTGCTATATCAATAGTCGCAGCCTTAGGTCCCGGAATGATTAATTTGCTCATAGCATTAAGTGTTTCTCAGGTACCAAGATTTGCAAGAATAGTGAGATCTTCTATTTTATCTATTAAGGATCAAGAATTTATAGAAGCTGCAAAGGCGTGCGGGACAAAGAACAGCAGGATAATTTTAAAGCATATTCTGCCCAATGCTATGGGTCCGATAATAGTACAAGCAACCCTGAATATGGCATCGACTATTTTAAATATTGCCGCTTTAAGTTTTATTGGACTTGGAATACAGCCCCCTACTCCTGAATGGGGATCGATGCTATCAGATGTAAAAACTCAAATGAGATACTATCCATACCTTGCCATAATACCGGGAATTGCAATAATTATTGCGGTAATGTCATTGAATCTGATAGGCGATGGTTTAAGGGATGCCTTGGATCCTAAATTAAAAAATTAGGGTGAAAATATAACTGTTAGGAGTAATAATATGGCGGAAAAGCTGCTAAAAATTGATGATTTAAGGGTTGTTTACAGAACTGATGAGGCAACTGTGAAAGCGGTTAACGGATTAAATTTGTCAATTGATAAAGGTGAAACATTAGGACTTGTAGGTGAAACAGGTGCCGGAAAAACAACAACAGCCTTAAGCATCTTAAGGCTGTTGCCTGAAAAAATAGGCATTATAGAAAGCGGAAATATTCAATTGGATGGTATCGACATTCTTAAGGCAACCGAAGCGGATATGCGATTATTAAGGGGAAATACCATGTCGATGATTTTTCAGGATCCTATGACCAGCTTAAATCCTATCATGAAAATAGGAGAGCAGATTGGCGAAGTTCTTGAACTGCATAACCCTGAAATGGATGAGAACACAAGAGATGAAAAGGTTAATGAAATATTGCAATTAGTAGGACTTCCGGTTGAAAGAAAAAGTGATTATCCGCATCAGTTTTCGGGCGGTATGAAGCAAAGGGTTATAATTGCTATTGCATTAGCTTGCGAGCCAAAGCTTCTTTTGGCGGATGAACCTACAACTGCATTAGATGTGACTATTCAAGCCCAAGTGTTAAGTATGATGAGGGAATTAAAGCAAAAGCTAGGTACAGCCATGATTTTAATTACCCACGATTTAGGAGTTGTTGCACAAACCTGTGATAAGGTAGCAATCATGTATGCAGGTGAAATAGTGGAATTAGGCACCATAAAGGATATCTTTGAATCCGATGCACATCATCCCTACACAATAGGTTTATTTGGCTCAATACCTGATCTGACAAAGACAACAAAAAGACTGAATCCTATAAAGGGATTAATGCCCGATCCAACTAACCTGCCGGCCGGATGTAAATTCCATCCCCGATGTGATAATTGCCTGGAAATTTGTAAAACTCAGGAGCCTAAAAGTATACTGAAAAATACGCATATGATTAAATGTCACTTGTATATACAAGATAAGCAAATGTAAATCATAAAGGGGGAGGATTAAATGGGTGTACCTTTAATAGAAACAAGAAATTTGAAAAAATATTTTAAAACGCCGAAAGGAGATTTGCACGCAGTTGATAGTGTAAATCTAAGAATAAACAAAGGACAAACTATAGGTGTTGTAGGCGAGTCAGGCTGTGGTAAATCCACATTGGGAAGAACAATATTAAGGCTTTTGGAAGCAACAAGCGGGCAAGTATTCTATGACGGGAAAGATATATTAAAATACAGCAATAAAGAAATGTTGAATATGAGGAAAAAAATGCAAATTATTTTCCAAGACCCCTATGCATCATTGAATCCAAGGATGACAGTAAGTGAAATAATTGCAGAGCCTATAAAAGTATGCAAAACATTAACAAATAAAAATGAAATAGATGATAAGGTATATGATTTAATGCAGATAGTCGGCCTATCGGAAAGGTTTGTAAATACTTATCCTCATGAACTTGATGGAGGAAGAAGACAGAGAATCGGTATTGCAAGAGCATTATCGCTCGATCCGGAGTTTATTGTATGTGATGAACCTGTCTCGGCATTGGATGTATCAATACAAGCTCAGATACTTAATTTGATGATGGACTTACAGGATGATATAGGATTGACATACATGTTTATTACTCATGATTTAAGTGTTGTAAAGCATATAAGTGATGATATTGCAGTTATGTATTTAGGACAATGTGTTGAAAAGGCGCCGGCAGAAGAGCTTTTTAAAAATCCGCTGCATCCCTATACAAAGGCTTTATTAGATGCAATACCTATACCCAGCTTAAGCAGCACTCAGGGTTTTAAAAGTATAATAAAGGGTGAAGTAACAAGCCCTATAAATCCTAAGCCCGGCTGCAGATTTGCTGCAAGATGTCATTATCAGAGAAAAGAATGTATGAGTAATGTTGAGTTGAAAGAAGTAGGAAATGGTCATTTTGTTTCATGTATACTTCTTTAGCAAGCAATTGTTACTGTAAAGGAGACCAACTATGACAACAATAGCTGAAAGATTTTTAAACTATGTATCAATAGATACTCAATCCGCTCATGATACGGAGTGTTTTCCCAGTACCGAAAAGCAGAAAAACTTAGGAAGATTTCTTGTTATGGAAATGAAAGAAATCGGAATAGAAGACGTATTTATGGATACACACGGGTATGTTTACGGTACTGTTCCATCTAATATAAATGATAATTCAATACCGGCAATCGGGTTTATAGCTCATATGGATACATCGCCTGATGTGACAGGAAAAGATGTGAAACCAAGAATAGTTAAAAATTATGATGGTAAAAACATAGTTTTAAATAAAGAAAAAAATATTGTGTTAAGTCCGGAAAAGTTTACTAAACTTAAAGAATATATAGGACAAGATATAATTGTTACGGATGGAACAACATTATTAGGTGCTGATGATAAGGCAGGAATTGCGGATATTATCACGATGGCCGAATATTTTATAAATAATCCCCATGAGAAGCATGGAACTATAAAAATTGCTTTTACTCCGGATGAAGAAGTAGGAAGGGGAGCAGATTATTTTGATGTGGAGGGATTTGGGGCTGATTTTGCCTATACTGTTGACAATGGCTACCTTGGTAAGTTTTCATATGAGAACTTTAATGCCGCAACCGCAAAGATAAAGGTAAATGGTATCAGTGTCCATCCGGCAGTAGGTAAGAATAAGCTAGTAAACTCCATATTAATTGGTATGGAATTTCATAATATGCTTCCCGTATTTGAGAATCCCGCATTTACCGATAACCGCGAAGGATTTAGTCATTTGACCGATTTTTCCGGAGGCATCGAAGCAACCTATATGAAATATATAATAAGGGATCATGATAAGGATATTTTCAATTCCAAAAAAGAGCGATTCAGAAAAATTGCTGATTATTTGAATGGGAAGTATGGAAGCAATACAGTTAATTTAGATATTATTGATAGTTATTATAATATGAAGGAAAAAATACTGCCCCATATGCATATTGTCGATACAGCAGTTAATGCAATGGAGACTGTAGGGGTAAAATCTGAAATTATAGCCGTAAGAGGCGGAACTGACGGTGCAAGGTTATCCTATATGGGATTGCCGTGTCCTAATATTTGCACAGGCGGGGATAATTCTCACTCAAGATATGAGTATGTTCCAATTCAGTCAATGGAGAAATCTACTGAAATTTTAATAGAAATTGTTAAATCATATGCAAGATGATATAGATTAAATAGATAAATTTATTAAATAATGTAAATTATCATAAAGGAGGACAATAAAATGTCAGAAAATTTAAAGTTTGAAACTTTATTATTAAGCCAAGAGGATATCAAAAATTTAATAACTATGAAGGATGTAGTTGAGATAGTTGATAAAACTTTTCAGGGTTTGGGAGAAGGAACGGTTATTAATCCGACAAAAGTTAACCTTGATTTAGGAGAAACTGCTGATTATCCATCATATAAAGGCTTTATGAATGCAATGCCCGCTTATGTAGGATGGTTAGATTCAGCGGGAATTAAATGGGCAGGCGGATTTTTAGGAGAAAGAAGAGAATTAGGATTACCTTATGTTACATCAATGATATTATTAATAGATCCGAAAATAGGGAATTTTAAAGCCGCAATGGACGGAGCACATATCACCAATATGAGAACAGGTGCACAAGCTGCTGTTTGTATGAAATATTTGCACAAAGAAAAAAATATAAAAATAGGCTTATTCGGTGCAGGAATGCAAGGTCATACACAAACAATGGCTATGGCTGAAGTATTCGATATAGAAGAATTGAGAGTATATGACATAAATAAAGCAGCAAGCTTGAAATTTGCCGAAGATATGAAGGATGTAGTCAAAGGTGAAATAATTGTATGTGATACACAGGAAGAAGCGGCAAAAGGTGATGTAATAGTTTGCTTCACACAATCTAAGGATAAGTTTATTAAGGATGAGTGGATAAAACCGGGAATGGTATTGCTGCCAATGGGTTCATATCAAGAGTGTGAAGATAATTTCATATTGAATGCCGATAAACTGATAGTAGATCATATCGGTCAGTGCATGCATAGAGGTGCATTAGCAGAACTAAGCGAAAAAGGAAAAATAACGGAAGCTAATATATATTCAACTATAGGAGAAATTGCATGTGGAAAGAAGGTTGGCAGAGAATCCGACAAGGAAAGAATATTATGCTTACCTATAGGTACAGGCGCAATGGATATAGCTGTAGCAACGGTGGCTTATCAAAAGGCTTTAGAAAAAGGATTTGATAAAAAGTTTGTTTTTGCTTAAATATGTGGAAAGGAATTATATATTATGGAAAAAGTTTACCAGTATATAGAAAAACATAAGGATGAATACATTGAGTTGTTAAAAAAGTTTTGCAATCAGCCAAGTATATCCACCGAAAATGTTGGAATTAAAGAAATGGCTCAAATGGTTAAAGAAACCATAGATTCCTTGGGTGCGGAAACAGAGGAAATCAAAACATCAGGATACCCAATAATTTATGGTGAAATCGACGGCAGCAAAGAAAGAACTCTTTTGTTTTATAATCATTATGATGTTCAACCGGTAGAACCCATAGAAGAGTGGAAAACAGAACCTTTTAATGCCACAATAATAGACGGAAAGCTTTATGCAAGAGGTTCCGCCGATAATAAAGGAAGCATGCTATCAAGAATATGTGCTGTGGATGCTTATAAAAAGGTTTATGGTTTTCTTCCGATTAATGTGAAATTTATGATTGAAGGTGAGGAGGAAGTAGGAAGCCCCAACCTGAGATTCTTCGTAGATGAATACCCTGAAAAGGTACAAGCGGATGGACTTATATGGGAAGGCGGAAGTAAGAATGTTGACGGACCTCTTCAAGTTGCGCTTGGCGTAAAAGGCATGTGTTATATCGAGCTTCATGCTAGAGGAGCTAATACGGATTTGCATTCACAGCATGCTGCTGTAGTGGTAAATCCCGCTTGGAGGCTTGTATGGGCATTAAGTACATTAAAGAATGAGAAAGATGAAATATTGATTGAAGGATTTTATGATACTGTTAAGCCAACAACCGAAGAGGAAATACGGTTTTTAGAAAATATGCAGTATGATGAAGAAAAAATGCTTAAAAGCAGAGGATTAAAAAGCTTTATAAATGATTTGACCGGCTTGAAGCTAAAAGAAAAATTCTTATATGAGCCCACATGCAATATATGTGGAATAGAATCCGGATATATCGGAGAAGGATCCAAAACAGTATTGCCATCCTTTGCAAAAGCAAAAATAGATTTTCGTCTGGTATATAATCAAAAGCCTGAAGAAGTTTTGGAGCTTCTTAGAAAGCATTTAGATAAACATGGATTTGAGGATATAGAGATAGTCTATATGTCCGGAAAAAACCCCTACAGAACAGATCCTAACAGTTTATTAGCGAAAACTGTAATACAAAATGTAGAGAGAGTATATAATTTGCCTCCTGTTGTTTACAGAAACTTGGCAGGTACAACAGGCATGTATGATATTTGTGAAAAAACCAATATTCCGGCTGTATTATTCGGAGTAGGTGATGATAATTCTCAAATACATGCACCCAATGAAAATGTAAATATCAGAGATTATATTGACGGAATAAAGCTTACGGCAACGGTTATTCATGAATTTGCCAAAATAAAGTAATCCCCCTATTTTTATAATATAAGTTGGACGAATGATTATTGAGATTGTTCGTCCAATTTAATTTATTAAAAAAATGTTCCATAATGTGGTCGCTGATAATAGTTAAAATAGTATTGCAAATGAAGAAATATCATGTTATAATTTAAAAAACGTGGTATATACCAGTATACCATTATGAAAGAGTGTGATATTATAAATAATAAAAAATATATACCTCCTGTTTATATTCAAGTCAGGGATATTCTTGTAGAAAAAATAAATGCGGGAGAATTTATAAGCGGTGATCAATTACCATCAGAAAGAGAATTAAGTGAAATTTACAATATTAGCAGAATGACTGCAAGGAACGCGTTGTCACAACTTGTGGATTCCGGATATGCCTACAGGCTTAAGGGGAAGGGAACATTTGTAAGTTATCCTAATATTGAAAGAGATTTTGTTAAGCTTAGCGGTTTTTCTCAAATGTTGAAATCAAAGGGAATTAAACCAAGCAACAAAATTGTAAAATCAGGAATTATTGAGGCTGATAAAAA